>NZ_JCALCN010000006.1:0-254783 GCF_059812345.1 Mycobacterium sp. NGS59 | reverse complement strand
CTCGCCCTCAAGGGGTGACGATGTTGAAGTTCGGGTCCGGATCGTCGAGCGCCCCGATCAACGACTGCAGCGCCGCCTGATCGCCGGACAACTCCAGGCCGGGTGAGGTGAAGTCGCCGATCGCCACCAGCAGCAGCCGAGTCTTGTTGGCCAGCTTGATCGTAACGGTCGCGGTGTCGGGATCTGCCGGTATGCGACGATGCACGAGCACGCCGTTGCGCAGCGCCAGCCGGTAGTTGACATCCGCGTCCATGAAGGTGACGTCGACGGAGAGGTCGAGATCCCAGCTGCGGGGGCCGTTCACCCGAATGGCCAGGCTGTCGAACACCTGCTCAGGGGTCAACTGCGACAGCATGGACGGCGAGGTGGTCTGCGTCGCCGTGCCGAAAGTGCCCACCCGCAGTTCGGTGGCGCCACTGACGAAGAAGTTTCGCCACGTCGCGTTCTCGGCGCCATAACCCAACTGCTCCAATGTGTCCGCATACAGCTCCCGCGCCGCCGCGTGGTGCTCGTCGGTGAACATGGCATGATCGAGTAATGTTGCAGCCCAACGGAAGTCGCCGGAATCGAACGCGGCCCGGGCAAGCTCGACGACTCGGTCGATGCCGCCGATGGCCTCCACATAGCGCGGACCGAGGGCTTCGGGCGGGTGCGGCCACAACCGGCCCGGGTTGCCGTCGAACCAGCCCATGTAGCGCTGGTAGACCGCTTTCACATTGTGACTGACCGACCCGTAGTACCCGCGGGCATGCCAAGCCTGGTCCAATGCCGGTGGCAGCTGGAACATTTCGGCGATCTCCACCCCGGTATAGCCCTGATTCAGCAACCGCAGCGTCTGGTCGTGCAGATACGCGTAGAGGTCTCGCTGCAGCGACAGGAATTCGACGATCCGGTCGTGCCCCCAGGTCGGCCAGTGGTGGGAGGCGAACACCACGTCGGCGCGATCGGCGAAACTGTCGATCGCCTCGGTGAGGTAGCCCGACCAGGCACGGGGGTCGCGGACCAGCGCACCGCGCAGGGTCAGCAGGTTGTGCAGGTTGTGGGTGGCGTTCTCGGCCATGCACAGCGCGCGGAATTGCGGGAAGTAGAAGTGCATTTCGGCGGGCGCCTCGGTGCCCGGCGCCATCTGGAACTCGATCTCCACACCGTCGATGGTGTGCGTCTCACCCGTCGTGGTGATGTCGATAGTCGGGACGATCAGCGCCACCTCGCCGGTCGACGGAGTCTGACCGAGTCCACAACCCACCTGCCCCCGCGGTCCACGGTCCAGCAACGCGCCGTACATATAGGTCGCACGGCGCGTCATGGCTGGGCCGGCGTACACGTTCTCCTGCACCGCGTGCTCTGTGAAACCTTCCGGCGCCAGCACGGCGACCTTGCCGGCGTCCACGTCGGCCTGCGACGTCACGCCCAGCACGCCGCCGAAATGGTCGGCGTGACTGTGGGTGTAGATCACCGCCACGACGGGACGCTCACCACCGCGATGGGTCCGGTACAACTCCAGCGCGGCCGCGGCTGTCTCGGTGGACACCAACGGGTCGATCACGATGACCCCGGTGTCGCCCTCGACGAAGCTGATGTTGGACAGGTCGAGTCCGCGAACCTGGTAGATGCCAGGCACCACTTCGTACAAGCCCTGCTTGGCCGCCAATGTGGACTGCCGCCACAGGCTGGGGTGCACCGACGTGGGCGCCGGACCGTCCAGGAAGGCGTAAGCGTCGTTGTCCCACACCACCCGGCCGTCGGCAGTCTTGATCACGCACGGGGACAGCGCGGCTATGAAACCACGGTCGGCGTCGTCGAAATCCCTTGTGTCGTGCAGCGGTAGCGAGTGCTTGTCGTGCGCCGACTCGATGACTGCGGTAGGAGGCTTGTGGTCCATCGGTCCTACCTTTCCACCCTCGCGGGGCGCCAGAAAGAGGAAAATCTTTTTCGTTCTGCCTAGCAATTCAGTCCACTTTCCGCGCATACTGCCGTGGCGGACCGCACTGAAGACGGGCCGTTTCATTGGGCAAAGGAGCACAGGTGAAGCGTGGACTGACGGTCGCGGTGGCCGGAGCGGCCATTCTGGTCGCGGGTGTTTCGGGCTGTTCGAGTGACAAGCCAAAGTCGAGCAGCAGCAGTTGTTCGTCGGCAGCCAGCGGAGGCGGCGGCGCCTCCGGCACCAAGGTCCTCATCGACGGCCAGGACCAGAACGTGACCGGGACGACGGTATGCACCAATTCTGGCGGCACCGTCAACATCGCGATCGGCGGCTCGGCCACCGGTATCGGCGCGGTGCTTTCCGACGCCAACCCTCCCGAGGTGAAGTCGGTCGCGCTCGGCAACGTCAACGGGGTTTCCCTCGGCTACGCGCCCGGTACACCTGACGCCAAGGCAGAGGCGACCAAGAACGGCAACTCCTACAAGATCAGCGGCACCGCCACCGGCGTGGACATGGCCAACCCCATGCAGCCGGTCAAGAAGTCGTTCGAGATCAACGTCACCTGCTCGGGCTGACGATCTGAGGCGAGGGCGCGGGCGGTTGCCGGCCGCTAAGAGACATTGCCGGGCAACCGCACCGCGAACTCGGTATGACCGGGTGAGCTGTTCACCGTGATCCTGCCGTTGTGGGCTCGGACGACGGCGGAGACGATCGCCAGACCCAGCCCGGTGCTGCCGGCTTTACGTGAGCGCGAGCTGTCGCCGCGCACGAATCGCTCGAACACCTCCGTCTGCTGCGCCGCCGGGATCCCGGGGCCGTCGTCGATGACCTGCAGCAGGACGTGATTCGGCTCGGTGCTCAACCGGGTGGTGACAACGGTGCCGGCGCTGGTGTGGACGCGGGCGTTGGCAAGCAGATTGGCCAGCACCTGGTGCAACCGTGCGTCGTCACCCACCACCACCACCGGTTCGGGGGGCAAGTCGAGTTCCCACTGGTGATCCGGTCCGGCGACGTGCGCATCACTGACAGCGTCGACCGCCAGACGCGACAGATCCACCGGTTCGCGCTCCAGCGGCCGGCCCGAGTCGAGCCGGGCCAGCAACAGCAGGTCCTCGACCAGGCGGGTGATCCGCTCGGTCTCGGAGGCGACCCGGCTCATGGCGTGCTCCACGGCTGCGTGGTCGTCACCCATGCGCTGGGCGAGTTCGGTGTAGCCGCGGATCGCGGCCAGCGGGGTGCGCAGTTCGTGGCTGGCGTCGGCGACGAATTGGCGCACCCGGGTCTCGCTGGCCTGCCGCGTCGACAACGCTGCGGCGATGTGGTCGAGCATCCGGTTGAGCGCCGAACCGAGCTGGCCCACTTCGGTTTCGGGGTTGGCATCGGATTCGGGCACCCGCACCGGAAGTTCGACTTCACCGCGGTCCAGCGGCAGATCGACGACTTCGGTCGCGGTTTGTGCCACCCGCCGCAGCGGCGCCAATGCCCGCCGGATGATCACCGCGCCGGCGGTGGTCGCGGCCACCAGCGCCACGACGGTGACAATGCCGAAGATGACCAGCATCCGAAGTTCGGTGGCGTCGATATTGGACATGGACAGGCCGGTGACGATCACGTCGGCCCGATTGCGGCTCGGGGCCGCCACCACCCGGTAACGACCCAGGCCGTCGAGATTCAACGTCACCGGCGTACGGCTACCGGCGATCTGCTCCAGCTGCGCCTTGGCCGTCGGAGTCAGGGCGTCCCGGGCACCACTGCCGGTCAGATATCCCGCGTCCACCGTTTCGCCGTCGCTGACAACGGCGGCGACCATGCCCGCCGGTTGTCCCGGGGCATCGAGGAACCTAGGACCAGGACCGGTCTTGACATAGCGGGGTTCGTGGCGGCGCGACTCGGGGTACATCAGCGACGAGCGGTACGAGGTGCCGCTGAGTTGGCTGTCGAGTTGCGCCAGCAGATGATGTCGCAGCGCGAGTTCGGTGGCCACCGTGATCCCGACACAGACGATGGCCAGCACGGCGACCTGACCCACCAGCAGCCGCAGTCGCAGCGACCACTCGCGCGGCGGCCTAGCGCGCCGGCTTGAGGACATACCCCGCGCCGCGCAGCGTGTGGATCATCGGTTCGCGACCACTGTCGATCTTCTTGCGCAGGTAGGAGATGTAGAGCTCGACGATGTTGGACCGGCCGCCGAAGTCGTAACTCCATACCCGGTCCAGGATCTGCGCCTTGCTCAGCACCCGCTTGGCGTTTCGCATCATGAACCGCAGCAGCTCGAACTCGGTGGAGGTCAACGTAATCGGTTCGCCGGCGCGCGAGACTTCGTGGCTGTCTTCGTCGAGCACGAGATCCCCGACGACGAGTTGCGCGCCGCTGTCGACGGTGGTTACCCCGGTGCGTCGCAAGAGGGCACGCAACCGCAGCACCACCTCTTCGATGCTGAACGGTTTGGTGACGTAATCGTCTCCGCCGGCGGTCAATCCGGCGATGCGGTCCTCCACCGCGTCCTTGGCCGTGAGCAACAGCACCGGAAGGCGCGGATTGTCTTGCCGCAACTTCCGCAGGACGTCCAGGCCGCTCATGTCCGGCAGCATCACGTCGAGGACCACGACGTCGGGTCGTTCGGCGCGAGCGGTTGCGATGGCCGACGAACCATCGCCGGCGGTTGCGATATTCCAGCCCTCGTACCGCAGGGCCATCGAGACCATCTCGGCGAGCACGGGTTCGTCGTCGACCACGAGCACGGTGACCGGTTGACCGTCGGTGCGGCACATGACGACCCGCTCGACGGAGGTTCTGGGAGACGCCACGCGTTCCAGTATCCGCTCAGGCCGATAGGGCGAAGCTATGGCGTCACTGTGTGTCAGCTGTGAAACGACGCGGCGAAACTAGAAAGGTCGCGCGACCGCTGCTGCGATCACGCGACCGTTCTATCGACGAAGAAGTCAGTACCAGTTACGCCGTCCGGCCACCGGACGACCGACCGAGCCCAAGGCCCACATCACCGCGCCGATGACCAGCAAGACGACTCCGAGGACCGTCAGCACTTTCACGCTGAAGACAAATCCTAAGATGAGCAAGATTGCGCCGACGAGAATCATGACATTTCCTTTACAGAGCAGGGATGTGATCGATTGATTGCATCGCACTGGGTTCCGGCAAACGTGGCGTATGGCAATTCGTCACTTTTGGATTTACGCCCATGTAATTCAGCGGGCCTGCAATCACCGTTACCGCAACGGTTCCCGCTGAAGCACAACTGGTGGCCTCGCCTTTGAAGTATCCGCGCTGCCAGGTCGCGAGGACTCCGATGAGCAGCCACACCAGCACAATTGCACCGAGTATTCCGCGACCGCGCACCATAGTTACCTCCATTGATCCCGAAACCAATTTGACGTGTGATGAGCGTTGCCCGTCGGACCTGTGTCTAAACATGAATGGGGTCCGGCGGCGCACTAACCGAGTCGATCGGCGAGCCAGATCTGGGCGCGTCTTTTCGATGCGCGCGACAACCACGCGTCGGCCACCAACTCGCGCAATTCGGCGACGCCGATTTCACTCAACCGACTGCCCCGAACCAACACCGACGGATGCCCGTCGAAGCGGGGAGTGGTGAAAAACGGCGACCCGGGATCCTGTACCAGCGCGAGCTTGTCGCTCTCAGAGTCCACCCACAGCATGATCACGTCGGCATAGCGTGCGCCGGTCTGCGGATCGGCGCAGTCGGGCTGAGGGGTGCGGAAGAACACGAACGACTTGCCGCCCACCTGGTAAATGGAGTTGCCCTTCGGGCCCTCGATGCGCTTGACATGAGGCATCGACGCGGCCAATTCGTGTACGTCAGCAACCCGCGCCGGTCGATCGGCCATAGCGACCAGGATAGTCGCCGGCACCCGTGATCGGGATCGGTAGCATGATGCGACAACCCTTGCAGCCAAGGAGGTTAGCGGCGCCGTGCCCGACACGCTGTTCGCGGACGTCTCGGAATATCAAGTGCCGGTGGATGACTCGTATCCGTATCAGGTGCTGTCGATTCGCGTCTGCGACGGCACCTATCGGGACCACAACTTCGCGCGCAACTACGCGTGGATGCGCACCGCATTGGACAGCGGCCTAATGACTTTCGGCATCGTCTACACCTACGTCCGGCCGAACTGGCTGGCCAACGCCAACACCGTATGCTCGATGATCGACGCCCAAGGCGGGTTGCATCCGCGGGTGTCGTTGATGCTCGACGTCGAGTCAGGCGGCAATCCGCCGGGCGACGGGTCGGGCTGGATCAACCAGTTGTACTGGAATCTGGCCGAATACGCGGGATCGGCGGCGCGAATTATTGGATACGCCAACGCCTACGACTTCTTCAACATGTGGCCGGTGCGACCGCCGGGTCTGCGGGTGGTGGCAGCCGGTTACGGGTCCAATCCGAATCTGCCCGGTCAGGTCGCCCACCAATACACCGACGGCCAGGGGTACAGCCCGAATCTGCCCCAAGGTGCGCCACCATTCGGCAGGTGCGACATGAACTCCGCGAATGGACTGACACCGCAACAATTTGCCGCCGCATGCGGCATCGCGACGAACGGAGGACCGTTGATGGCGCTCAGTGACGAGGAACAACGCGAACTGTTGACCAAGGTGCGCGAGATCTGGGATCAGCTACGCGGACCCGAGGGTGCCGGCTGGCCGCAGCTCGGGAAGAACGATGCGGGCCAGGACCTCACGCCGGTGGATGCGATCGCTGAGATCAAGAAAACAGTGGAAAAACTCCCGTCCTCGACATAGCGCGCACGAAACCCATTCGGACACAACATCTTAAGGCCGCGTTGATCATCGGCAGGCGGCCGGCGGCGCCTAAAGCCGGATCGGCGCGTGCGGAGGTTCGGCAAGGGTCCCCTACGCTTTTGGCAGACGGTCGACAAGTTGCAAAGGAGCAGCATGGCTCGTACGCCGCAGGAAGTGTTCGCCGATCATGGCCAGGCGCGCGGCAAGCAGGAGATCCGCGCGGTGTTCGTCGAGGGTCTCGACGATCTGCCCGACGCCGACGGTCCGGCCCGACACACCCCGCGCACCAAATGACCGCCGTCGATTTGGATGCGGTAGCCCGGTGGATGTCCGAGCAGGGCCTGGGCGAAGGGCCGTTGCAAGACGTCGCCCCCATCACCGGCGGGACGCAGAACGTGATGTTGCGCTTCGCCAGGTCGGGCCGGTCCTATGTGCTGCGTCGGGGTCCTCAGCACCTGCGCGCCCGCACCAACAGCGTGATACTGCGGGAAACCAAGGTGCTCGCCGGGCTGGCGGGCACCGACGTGCCACATCCGCGCTTGATCGCCACGTGCGCCGACACCGCCGTGCTCGGCGACGCGGTCTTCTACCTGATGGAACCCATCGACGGTTTCAACGCCGGCGAGGGTTTGCCGCCGCTGCATGCCGGTGACGCCGCGGTGCGGTTCGGCATGGGTCTGTCGATGGCCGACGCGCTGGCCAAGCTCGGCGCGGTCGACCACGTCGCCGCCGGGCTCGCCGACTTCGGTAAGCCGGAGGGATTCCTGGAACGTCAAGTGCCGCGGTGGCTTTCGGAGCTGGAGTCCTACCAGGAGTACGAGGGCTACCCCGGCCCGGACATCCCGGGCATCGACGAGATCGCGGGCTGGCTGGAGAGCAACCGACCGACGAGCTGGAAACC
This sequence comes from Mycobacterium sp. NGS59, assembly GCF_059812345.1. Taxonomy (NCBI): domain Bacteria; kingdom Bacillati; phylum Actinomycetota; class Actinomycetes; order Mycobacteriales; family Mycobacteriaceae; genus Mycobacterium; species Mycobacterium sp. NGS59. The sequence goes on along the minus strand of NZ_JCALCN010000006.1, from coordinate 247,179 downwards.
CGGCATCATGCACGGCGACTACCACGCGGCCAACGTGATGTTCTCCCGCACCGGCCCGGAGGTGGTGGCTATCTGCGACTGGGAGATGTCCACCATCGGCGACCCGCTGCTGGATCTCGGTTGGCTGCTGGCGACCTGGCGGCAGGACGACGGGTCAGCGGTCTTCAGCCACGCCCTGGGCGGGACCGACGGATTGGCCAGCACCGACGACCTCGTGCAGCGCTACGCCGCGAACACCACCCGGGACCTGTCGAACATCACCTGGTACACCGTGCTGGCCTGCTTCAAGCTCGGCATCGTGATCGAAGGCACGCTGGCGCGCGCGTGTGCCGGCAAGGCCGAGAAGGCGGTCGGCGACATGCTGCACGCCGCCACGGTGCACCTGTTCGAGCGTGCCCTCGGCATGATCGAGACCCGGGCCTGACAGGACTGCGTTCCCGGCGCCGAGGAAAACGGCGTAGAAACCGAGGCTGAAGAGCACCATCGCCGCGACCAGGAGGGCGCCGGAGAACGCCGGATGGCGCGCCATCGCCGGTGCCAGGAACCGGCAGCACGCCAGCAGGACCGCCAGAAAAGCCACACCGGAGCCGACCAACGCCGGGCGCGACCATTTGTTGCCTCGCACCGGCTCGCGCAAGGCCGACTCCAACGTCAGGCACAACACCGCACCCGCGATCAGATCCACGCCGTAGTGATAGCCGAAACCAAGCGTCGCCACGACGGTTCCCACCAGCCAGAACGCGCCTCCCCACCGCAGCCAGCGCGGACCGCCGCGGGAATGCAGGAACACGGCCAGCGCCCAGGCGGTGTGCATCGACGGCATGCAGTTACGCGCCGTCAGCTCGTCGAACGCTATTGCCTGCGGCGACAGGATCCGCGGCAGGGTGTGGGGCCAGAAGTCGCCGACCTGGAAGCCGCTGCCGGCGGGGCCGAAGGCGAACTCCGGGCCGACCACCGGAAACACCACATAGATCAACGGTCCGACCAGGCCGAGTATCAGAAACGTCCGCACCAGGAAGTGGCGCGGCCAGCCGGCGGAGTTGACGTGGCGCAGTTGATAGACCACGACGACCATGGCGGCGAGAGGCAACTCGATGTACACCCAGTGCAGCACGGCGGTGAGAACCGGGCCGCCCGCCTCGAACAGCCGACCGACCAACCACGACGGTTGCCCGAGCGCGTGGTCGGCAAGGAAGGCGTATTCGTCGAGAACCGTCGGCCGGACGACAGCGGTGATGCGCAACCAGGTGTCGCCGACCTTGGTCGCCATGATCACCAGGAAGCCGAGGGCGATCCCGTGCAGGGCGGTCGCGCGCCGGACGCCCGTCCAGCGCCACCATGCCACGAAGACCAGCCCGGTCAGCACGATCATCGGTCCGTTGCCGAACGTCAACGCCGCACCGCGCAGCCAGCGCTCCGCAGCAAAGACGACGTCGAGCGCCACGGCTAGCGACAACGCCCAGATCCGGCATCGGGTGGACACACCCACGATGCCCACGGCCAGCCCGACCCACGAGACCGTTGTCGACTTCGGGGTGGCGATGTAGTCGCTGATCAGGCTGTGTAGCGGACCCTGGAAACCCCAGCAGCTGGCGACGATCTGCAGACCCACCAGCAGCGCCGTACCCGCCACGACGACGACCGTGACCCAGCTCGGCGCCGACCGGGCACGCAACTGCGGTCGTCGCGCGTGGTCAGTGAACACCAGTCGGATTTTAGGTGTCGTACAGGGGTCAGAGCTATCGATTCAGCCAGTCTTTATCAACCGACTAAGTTGGCCGAATGACCGAACTGCTCGGGCCCGAGTGTCCGTGCGGCAGCGGCGCCGGCTATCCGGCGTGTTGCGGACCGTTGCATCACGGCGATCGGCAGGCCCGCACGGCGGAGGAATTGATGCGGTCGAGGTACTCGGCATATGCCCGCGGCGACGCCGACTATGTGTTCCGGACCTGGCATCCGCGGACGCGGCCTCCGGACGTCGCTATCGATCCCCGGATCAGGTGGACGCGGCTACGGGTGACCGATGTCGGCGACGAGGTAGTGGAGTTCGTTGCCAGCTTCGAGTTCGACGGGCGGGTTGACGAGATGCGCGAACGCAGCCGGTTCGAGCGGCGGGCCGGGCGATGGTTTTACGTCGAGGACGAAATGCAGCGCGCCCGAAGGGATTCGAACCCCTAACCTTCTGATCCGTAGTCAGATGCTCTATCCGTTGAGCTACGGGCGCCGGTCTTTAGTTGTACAGCGGGTGTTGCGTGGCGGAGGCGAGAGGATTTGAACCTCCGGTTCCCTTTGAGGGGAACAACTCATTAGCAGTGAGCCCCATTCGGCCGCTCTGGCACGCCTCCATGGCCTTCCAAAGGGTACCCGACCCCGGAACCCGGAGCCGCCGGAGGCATAGCGTACACAGCCGCGTCATATGCTGTCGAAGTGACCGCCCGCCTGCGGCCCGCGCTGGCCGGGCTGCCAGTTTACGTTCCCGGCAAGACCGTGCCGGGCGCGATCAAACTGGCCAGCAACGAAACGGTGTTCGGCCCGCTGCCCAGCGTCCGCGCCGCCATCGGGAACGCCACCGAGCTGATCAACCGGTACCCGGACAACGGATGCGTACAGCTCAAGGCCGCGCTGGCCCGTCATATCGGTCCCGACTTCGCACCCGAGCACGTCGCCGTCGGCTGCGGTTCGGTCAGCCTGTGCCAGCAGTTGGTGCAGATCACCGCGTCGGTGGGCGACGAGGTGATCTTCGGGTGGCGCAGCTTCGAGCTGTACCCGCCGCAGGTCCAGGTCGCCGGCGCCATACCGGTCCAGATCCCGCTGACCGACCACACCTTCGACCTGGACGCGATGCGGGCCGCGGTCACCGAGCGCACCCGGCTGATCTTCGTCTGCAACCCCAACAATCCGACGTCCACCGTCGTCGACCCGGACGCGCTGAGCCGGTTCGTCGAGGCCGTGCCGTCGGACATCCTGATCGTCATCGACGAGGCCTATGTCGAGTACATCCGCGACGGCATGGCGCCGGACAGCCTGGGACTCGTGCGCGCGCACGACAACGTCGTCGTGCTGCGCACCTTCTCCAAGGCCTACGGGCTGGCGGGGCTGCGGGTGGGTTACGCGATCGGCCACCCCGACGTGATCACCGCACTCGACCAGGTCTACGTGCCGTTCACCGCGACGAGCGTCTCGCAGGCCGCGGCGATCGCCTCGCTGGACGCCTCCGACGAACTGCTGGCCCGCACCGACGCCGTCGTCGCCGAACGTCGACGGGTCAGCGCGGAGTTGCGGGACGCCGGCTTCACGCTGCCGTCGTCGCAGGCCAACTTCGTCTGGCTGCCACTGGGCCCCCGCACCCGCGACTTCGTACAGCAGGCCGCCAACGCGCTGATCGTGGTCCGCCCCTACGGCACCGACGGTGTCCGGGTCACGGTGACCGCCGACCCATCCGAGAACGACGCCCTGCTGCGGTTCGCCCGCGGCTGGATTGGAGGAGACGCACGATGAGTGTTGCCCGCAAGCAGTTCACCGAATTCAAGGAACGCGACGGCGTCATCCCGGACGCCGAACTCGACGATTTCTGGGCGACACTCGAGCCCGCGACCGTCGACGGCATGCTCGGTGAATGGGAGGGCGGCGAATTCGTCACCGCCCACCGCGCCGTCGGGTCCCTGGCCAAGATCAACTGGTTCGGCAAGACCTTCAAGTCGGTCACCGACGTGCAGCCGTTGGTCTGCCTGGACGCCGAGGGGAACAAATACTCCAACGTCGAGCGGATGAACGGCGAGGCCAGCCTGTGGCTGGAGGAATTCCGCGGCGAGGTGACCGCCACGATGGTCTACGACGGCGCTCCCGTCCACGACCACTTCAAGAAGATCGACGACGACGCGGTGATGGGCATCATGAACGGCAAAGGCGTCCTGGACGGCGGTCGGTACTACTACTTCTACCTGGAACGGGTCTAGCCGCTTCGGCGTTCGTCGCCGAGCGTGCCGCCACTGCGAAAAAACGGCAAGTTTTTCGCAGTAGTTACACGCTCGGCGCGGACCAACCCGGGTCGCGTCCGGTGAAAGCGACCAGCCGGTCCAACGGCGACGCATCCGCCGGCACCGGGACGGGCTGATCGAAACCGGCTGCACCGCGCTGTTCCGGGCGGATTATCTGCTGCGCCAGCCCGAGCACGTACTCCGACAGCGAGTCCGGGGCGTGCACGTCGTGACCCACCGCCACCGCGTAATCCCAACCGTGCACCAGGAATTCGATCGAGAACACCGCGACCGCGACCCGGGCCGGCATCGGGTTCGTGCCCAACCGCACCTCGCCGTCCAGACCGTGCTTGTGCCAGGCGTCCAGGGCCGGACGGGACGCGCTGACCACCAGCGCCTCCACCGAGTCGGTGTCCTGCGGCACCGAGATGTCCGCCCCGACCATGCCGCCCAGCGACACGATCGAATTGAGCAGGTGCCGGGTCAGCTGCTTGACGTCGAACTCCGCGCACGGCGTCTGCTTGGCGCTGTCCTCGCGGCTGATCGGGTGCAGCACCTGCTGGAGCACCGCGAGGGTTGCTTCGGCGCTGGCCAGCTCGTCGGTAGGCGGAGAATCCGGGCCGGGTCGCAAGTCTGAGGGCATACCCGTCACGCTACGGTCTCGGCTATGGCCGATACATACGAATCCGTCACCGTCGAGATCAAAGACCAGGTCGCGCAGGTGACGCTGATCGGCCCGGGCAAAGGCAACGCGATGGGACCCGCGTTCTGGTCGGAGTTGCCCGAGCTGTTCCCGGCGCTGGACGCCGACCCCGAAGTGCGGGCGATCGTGCTGACCGGCTCGGGCCGCAACTTCAGCTACGGCCTGGACGTGCCGGCGATGGGCGGGTCGTTCACGCCGCTGCTGTCCGGCGACGCGCTGGCCGGTCCGCGCGCGGTGTTCCACCGGGAGATCAAGCGGATGCAGGGCGCGATCACCGCCGTCGCCGACTGCCGGACGCCCACCATCGCCGCGGTTCACGGCTGGTGCATCGGCGGCGGCGTCGACCTGATTTCGGCAGTGGACATCCGCTACGCCAGCGCCGACGCGAAGTTCTCGGTGCGTGAGGTCAAGCTGGCGATCGTCGCCGACGTGGGCAGCCTGGCCCGGCTGCCGCTGATCCTCAACGACGGGCACCTGCGCGAGCTCGCGCTGACCGGCAAAGACATCGACGCCGCCCGCGCCGAGAAGATCGGCCTGGTCAACGACGTGTACGCCGACGCCGACGCCACGCTGGTCGCCGCGCACGCCACCGCCGCCGAGATCGCCGCCAACCCGCCGCTGACCGTGCACGGCATCAAGGACGTCCTGGACCAGCAGCGCATCGCGGCGGTATCGGAGAGCCTGCGCTACGTCGCCACCTGGAACGCGGCGTTCCTGCCGTCCAAAGACCTGACCGAGGGCATCTCGGCCACGTTCGCCAAGCGCCCGCCGCAGTTCACCGGCGAATAAGACTCAGGCGCAGGGCAACAGCGAGCCAACCGGTGGCGATTACCAACCCGGCGAACTCCAGCCAGCCCACGGCTGCCCCGGCGTGATGCTTGGTGTCCACCAGGTGGCTGACCGCGTGCAGCGCCCAGTGCGCGGTGGCGAAGGCCAGCGCAGGCACCCGCCAGGACGGCCAGCGCAGCGCGCCGAGCAGCAATAAGCCCAGCGGGAACTCGAACGAGGCGTTGTCGAAGATGTAGTGGGTGTTGCGTACCCCGAACGCCCCGAGGGTGTGGAAGAAGGTTCCCGGCGCCACCGCCATGAACAGTCCCAGGCCAACGGAGTAGAAGCCGAACACCAGCAGGATCACCTCGACATAGCGTGCGCGCGTGAGCATGGGCTCAAAGCTAGGCTGTGGCCACATGAGCCCGACACCAGACGGCAGAATTCGGGTCCCGTCCGACCTGGACGCCGTGACGGCGATCGGCGACGAGGACCACTCCGAGATCGACAGGGCTGGCATCGACCGGATCTGGCAGGCGGCCAGGCACTGGTATCGGGCCGGCATGCACCCGGCCATCCAGCTGTGCATCCGGCGCAACGGCCGGGTGGTGCTCAACCGTGCCATCGGCCACGGCTGGGGAAACGCCCCGACCGACGCACCCGACGCCGAGAAAGTCCCCGTCAGCACCGACACACCGTTCTGCGTCTACTCGGCGTCCAAAGGCATTACCGCGACCGTCGTGCACATGCTCGTCGAACGCGGAGTCTTCACCCTGGACGACCGGGTGTGTCAATACATCCCCAGCTACACCAGCCACGGTAAGGACCGGACCACCATCCGGCACGTGCTGAACCACAGCGCGGGCGTCCCCTTCCCCACCGGGCCCCGGCCGGACCTCAAACGCGCCGACGACCACGAATACGCCCAGGAGCAGCTGGGCAAACTGCGCCCGCTGTACCGGCCGGGACGCGTGCACATCTACCACGCGCTGACCTGGGGACCGCTCATGCGCGAAATCGTCTACGCGGCCACCGGCAAAGACATCCGCGATGTCCTGGCCAGTGAGATCCTCGAGCCGCTGGGCTTCCGCTGGACCAACTTCGGCGTCGCCCCGCAGGACGTGCCGCTGGTCGCCCCGAGTCACCCGACCGGCAAACCGTTGCCGCCGGTGATCGCGGCGATCTTCCGCAAGGCGGTCGGCGGAACGGTGCACGAGATCATCCCGTACACCAACACGCGGGCGTTCCTGACGACCGTGGTGCCGTCCTCCAACACCGTCTCCACCGCGGACGAATTGTCGCGGTTCGCCGAGATCTGGCGACGGGGCGGGGAACTCGACGGCGTGCGCGTCATCAGCCCGGAACGCATGTACGGCGCCGTGCAGGAGGCGCGGCGGCTGCGGCCCGACTTCGCGGTGGGCCTGCAGCCCGCCCGGTGGGGAACCGGCTTCATGCTGGGCACCGACCGGTTCGGACCGTTCGGCCGCAACGCCGCGACGGCGTTCGGCAACCTCGGGCTGGCCAACATCGCGATCTGGGCGGACCCGGCGCGCGGCCTGGCCGCCGGGGTGATCAGCAGCGGAAAACCCGGCAAGGACCCGGAGATCAAGCGCTACACCGCGCTGATGGACACCATCGCCGATTCGATCCCGCAGATTTGAACTGCGTTTGTTCGGGATGTGCGCGGGCATCTAGAGGGGATGGATTCCGAACGCTTTCGTCCCCTGCTGGACACCTCCGGCCCATTCGTGTCGGTGTACTTCGAAGACACACACAACACGCACGACGCCGAGGCGCAGCTCGAGCTCCGGTGGCGGGCCGTCCGTGAGGAACTGGAGGCCCGCGACGTCGTCGAATCGGTGATCGGCGACCTCGAGAAAGCGGTGATGGATCTGCGCCCGCCGATCGGCTGGAGCGGTCGCGCGCTGGTCGCCGGCACCGACGGGGTGGTGATCAACGAACACCTGCTGCGCCCGACCGCCACGACTCTGATCCGTGTCTCCGACCTGCCTTATATCGTGCCGATCGTCGAGCACGGCTTTGAGACCCCGGCGTATGTGTTGGTCGAGGTGGATCACACCGGTGCCGACATCACCACCCACGTCGACGGTGTCTTCGAAACCGAGACCGTCGACGGCGGCGGCTATCCGGTGCACAAGGCGTCCGGTGCCGAGAACGCCGGCTACGGCGACCCGCAACAGCGCACCGAGGAAGCTGCCCGCAAGAACATCCGCGCGGTGGCCGACCGCGTCACCGAATGGGTGGACGAGATGTCGGCCGACACCGTGTTCGTGGTCGGCGAAGTGCGCTCACGTTCGGACCTGCTTGCCGCGTTCCCGGAACGGGTCGGCGAGCGCGCGCTGGCGCTCGAAGTGGGAGCACGAAACAGCGGGCACGACTCCGCCGAGGTCCAGGGCCAGATCGAAGCCTGGTTCGTAAAGCGGCGGCTCAGGATGATCGACGACGCCGCGGAACGGTTCGCCGCCGAGATCGGCCGGGAATCCGGTCGTGCGGCCGAAGGTCTGGGTGCCGTGTGCTCCGCGCTGCGCCAAGGTGCCGTCGAGACGCTGATCGTAGGAGACATCGGCGACGCGACCGTGGTTGCCGATGCGGACATGACCACCGTGGCACCGGACGCCAACGTGCTGTCCGAGCAGGGCGCGGCACCGGAGAAAACGCTGCGCGCCGACGAAGCCCTGCCGTTGCTCGCCATCTCGACAGGCGCTGCGCTGGTCCGCACTGACGAGCGGATCGATCCTGCGGACGGGATCGCCGCGGTGCTGCGGTACGCGCCGACGCTGCACTGATCGGCGTCGGAAAAAGCGGTGGCGGAGGGATTTGAACCCCCGGACGGTTTTAGCCGTCTCTCGCTTTCAAGGCGAGTGCATTAGGCCGCTCTGCCACGCCACCGCCGACAAGACTAGCGTGACGACATGCGTGCCATCGTCGCCGAATCCGCAGAGCAGCTGGCCTGGCAGGACGTCCCCGATGCGGCTGCCGGCCCGGGCGAGGTACTGATCAAGGTCGCCGCGGCCGGCGTCAACCGCGCCGACGTGCTGCAGGCCGCCGGCAAGTATCCGCCGCCGAAGGGTGCCAGCGAGATCATCGGCATGGAGGTCAGCGGCACGGTCGTCGAAGTCGGCTCCGATGTTGCCAATTGGTCTGTCGGGCAAGAGGTTTGCGCATTGCTCGCCGGCGGCGGCTATGCCGAATACGTCGCGGTGCCGGCGGGACAGGTGATGCCGGTTCCCGAACGCGTCGACCTCATCGACGCCGCCGGGATACCGGAAGTGGCGTGCACGGTGTGGTCGAACCTGGTCATGACCGCCCGCCTCGGTCCCGGCCAGCTCGTGCTGCTGCACGGCGGTGCCAGCGGCATCGGGACCCACGCCATTCAGGTGGCGCGCGCGCTGGAAGCGCGGGTCGCGGTCACCGCCGGGTCACCGGAGAAACTGGAACTCTGCCGAGAGCTGGGCGCCGAGATCACCATTTCCTACAAAGACGACGACTTCGTGGCGCGGTTGCAGGAGCAGGGAGGTGCGAACGTGATCCTCGACATCATGGGTGCGGCCTACCTGGACCGCAACATCGACGCCTTGGCCACCGACGGGCAGCTGATCGTGATCGGCATGCAGGGCGGGGTGAAAGCCGAACTGAACCTGGGCAAGCTGCTGACCAAGCGCGCGCGGGTCGTCGGCACCACGTTGCGGGCTCGTCCGGTCAGCGGGCCGAACAGCAAGAGTGCCGTCGTCGAGGCGGTGACGGCATCGGTGTGGCCGATGTTCGCCAGCGGCGCGGTCCGGCCGGTGATCGGCACCCGGATGCCCATCGAGCAGGCGGCGGAGGCTCATCAATTGATGGTGTCGGGCAAGACTTTTGGCAAGATCCTGCTGACCGTCTAGCCCGGGCTCAGCCCAGCGACGCCAGCGCCCGCACCAACTGGTCGACCTCGGCCATCGTCGAGTAGTGCGCCAGTCCGACCGTGACAGCACCGCCGATGTCGTCGGCACCCAACACGTCGAGCACCCGGGACCCGGCGTTGGCGATCGCCAGAATGCCGTTGTCCGCCAACCGCTGGACCACCCGGTCGGCCGGCACTTCGTTGACGACGAAGCTGACCACCGGTATCCGCGCCTCGGGACGGCCGAGCGGGATCACCAGCGGCAGCGACCGCAGCGACGTCATCAGATAGTCGTAGATCCGATTCAGATATGCCGACGCGGAGTGCATCGACACCGACAGCCGTTCCCGTCGGCTGCCCCGAGCCGACTCGTCCAGTGAGGCCAGATATTCGACGCTGGCCACCACTCCGGCCAGCAGGCCGAACTGGTGCACGCCGACCTCCAGTCGTGCCGGACCGCTGGCGTAGGAGTCGGTGGACACCGAACCGAAGGTGTTGATCAGGGCCGGGTCGCGGAACACCATCGCCCCGATGGGCGGTCCGCCCCAGCCCACCGCGTTCACCGTCACCACATCGGCGTCGGTTTCCTTGATATCGAACAACCGGTACGGCGCGGCGGCGGAGTGATCGACCACCACCAGGCCGCCGACGTCGTGCACCAGCTTGGTCATCGCGCGCAGGTCGGTGACGGTGCCCAGCGAGCCCGACGCCGACGTCACGGCAACCAGCCGGGTCGACTTGCCGACCAAACTCTCCCACTGCCAGGTCGGCAGTTCACCGGTCTCGATGTCGACCTCGGCCCACTTGACTTTGGCGCCGTACCGGTGCGCCGCGCGCAGCCAAGGAGCGATGTTCGCCTCGTCGTCCAGCCGGCTGACGACCACCTCATAACCCAGCCCGGAGCGCGCGGACGACGCATCGGCCAGTGCCGACAGCAACACCGCGCGGTCACAGCCCAGCACCACGCCACCCGGATCGGCATTCACCAGGTCGGCCACCGCCTCCCGGGCCGCTTCCAGGATCGCGGCGCTGCGCCGGGCCGACGGGTGCGCCCCGACCGTGCTGGCGCCTGCCCGGCGGAAAGCCGTCGACACGGTGGTGGCGACCGAGTCGGGAATCAGCATGCCGGTCGGCGCATCGAAGTGGACCCACCCGTCACCGAGCGACGGGTGCAGTCCACGCACCCGGGCGACGTCGTAGGCCATGCCAGCCACCTTAGGGCTCTCGGATGCATTCGCCATTTTGCGAACGAATGGTCGGTAGCGGGTGCGCCAGAGACGTTCCGGCCGTTACGGCCTCCCGAGCGGGTGCACCCGGCCAGCCATACTAGTCGAGTGAGCTTGTGGTTCGGAACGCTGATCGCACTGATCCTGCTGATCGCACCGGGTGCCATCGTCGCACGTATCGCGCAGCTGAACTGGCCTGTCGCGATTGCGGTCGGCCCGCCGCTGACCTACGGCGTGGTGGCCCTGGCGATCGTCCCGTACGGTGCCCTCGGCATCCCCTGGAACGGCTGGACGGCGCTGGCCGCGCTGGCCGTCGTCTGCGTCTTGGCGACGGTCGCGACCCTGCTGCTGGCCCGCTTCCGCGACGGGGTGGCCGAGGCCGGCGAGGTGAGCTTCGGCCCCGGCCTGCTGGTCGCGGCCGGGGTGGTGTTGGGGGTGGTGCTGATCGGCTGGGCGGCCTTCGCCGGCATACCGCACTGGCAGTCGATCCCCAGCACCTGGGATGCGGTCTGGCACGCCAACGAAGTGCGCTGGATCCTCGAGACCGGCCAGGCGTCGCCCACGCACATGGGCGAGCTGCGCAACGTCGAGACCCACGCGTTGCTGTACTACCCGTCGGTGTTCCACGCGCTGACCGCGGTGCTGTGCCAGCTGTCCGGCGCGGCGGCCGCCACCGGCTACACGCTGACCTCGCTTGGGGCCGCGATCTGGCTGTTTCCGGTCAGCGCGGCGGTGCTCACGTGGAAGGCGCTGCGGCTGCGCGCCAGCCAATGGGTGACCGCCGCGACCGCGGCGACGGCGGCGGCGTTGTCGGCGTCGTTCACCGCGGTGCCCTATGTGGAGTTCGACACCGCCGCCATGCCGAATCTGGCGGCCTACGGGGTGGCCATCCCGGCCATGGCGCTGATCACCTCCACGGTCCGGCACTGGGACCGCATCCCGGTGGCGGTGCTGGCCCTGGTCGGCGTCTTCTCGGTGCACATCACCGGCGGCATCATCACCGTGCTGCTGGTGGGCGCGTGGTGGCTGTTCGAATGCCTGTGGCACCCCGCGAAGAGCCGGCTGGTTGATCTGCTGACCCTGGCCGGCGTCGGCGCCGCAGCCGGGCTGATCCTGCTGCCGCAGTTCTTGAGCGTCACCAAGCAGGAAGACATCATCGCCGGTCACTCGTTTCTGACCTACCTGAGCATGCGGCATGGCCTGTTCGATGCCGTGTTCATGCACTCCAGGCATCTGAACGACTTCCCCTACCAGTGGGGGCTGAGCCTCCTGTGCGCCGTCGGCGGGTTCATCATGCTGGTCAAGAAGATCTGGTGGCCGCTGGCGGTCTGGCTGCTCTTCATCGTGATCAACGTCGACGCAGGCACGCCGCTGTGGGGTCCGTTCGGGAGGGTGGCCGGATTACTCGGCGAGTTCTTCTACAAGGATCCGCGTCGAATCGCGGCGGCCACGACGCCATTGTTCAACCTGATGGCGGCCGTCGCCCTGGTCGCGATCGCAGTGGCGGTGGTGGGTCTAGCCAAGCGACTGGTCAAGCGGGAGGTGTCGCCGCGGGCCTGGACAACGGCCACTGCGGCGCTGATCCTCGCCGTCACGCTGGGCAGCGCGGTGCATTACTTCCCGCGACACCGTTTCCTGTTCGGCGACAAGTACGACCAGATCATGGTCAATCAGCAGGACCTGGACGCCATGGCCTATCTGGCGAATCTGCCCGGCGCGCGCGACACCAGGATCGGCAACTCCAACGTCGACGGCACCGCCTGGATGTACGCCGTTGCCGGGCTGGACCCGCTGTGGACGCACTACGACTATCCGGTTCAGATGGGCCCGGGACCCAACCGCTACATCTTCTGGGCCTACGCCAGAAAAGGCGATTCCGACAAGCGGGTCCCCGAGGCGATCAAAGCGCTCAACATCCGGTACGTCCTGGCCAGCGGTCCGACAGTGCGCGGGTTCAAGATTCCCGACGGGCTAATCTCACTGGACAAGTCGCCGTACTGGACCATGATCTACGACAACGGCGGCGCCCAGATCTACGAATGGCACGACTACGCGGCGACACACCGCTGACCAGGCACGCACGAGGACGGTGAATGGGTTGAGTACGGGCAACGACGATGACGACGGCATCGAAATCATCGGCGGCGTCGATCCGCGCCTGATGGCGATGCAGCCTGCAGAAGACGACTCCGACGAACGCTCGCTGACCGACCTCGTCGAGCAGCCGGCCAAGGTGATGCGCATCGGCACCATGATCAAGCAGCTGCTCGAAGAGGTGCGGGCCGCGCCGCTCGACGACGCCAGCCGCACGCGGCTGCGCGACATCCACGCCACCAGCATCCGGGAACTCGAGGACGGCTTGGCGCCGGAGCTGCGCGAAGAGCTGGAACGGCTGACGCTGCCGTTCAACGAGGACACACCGCCTTCGGACGCCGAACTGCGCATCGCTCAGGCCCAGTTGGTCGGCTGGCTGGAGGGCCTGTTCCACGGCATCCAAACCGCGCTGTTCGCCCAGCAGATGGCCGCCCGCGCGCAGCTGGAACAGATGCGCCAGGGCGCCTTGCCGCCGGGGATCGGAAAGCCGAGCCAAGGCGGCGGCGCGCACGGCACCGGCCAGTACCTGTAGAACCGTGTCGAGCGGCCCGCACATCGAGACCCGCGACGCGTGGGTGGAGTTCCCCATCTTCGATGCCAAGTCGCGCTCGTTGAAGAAGGCATTCCTGGGCAAGGCGGGCGGTGCCATCGGGCGCAACGCCTCCAACGTGGTGGTCATCGAGGCGTTGCGGGACATCACCATGTCGCTCGAACTCGGCGACCGCGTCGGCCTGGTCGGGCACAACGGCGCCGGGAAATCGACTCTGCTGCGCCTACTTTCGGGCATCTACGAACCGACGCGGGGCTGGGCGAAGGTGACCGGCCGGGTCGCGCCGGTGTTCGATCTGGGCATCGGCATGGACCCGGAGATCTCCGGTTACGAGAACATCATCATCCGTGGCCTGTTCCTCGGGCAGACCCGCAAGCAGATGCTGGCCAAGGTCGACGAGATCGCCGAGTTCACCGAACTCGGCGACTACCTGTCCATGCCGCTGCGTACCTACTCCACCGGTATGCGAGTCCGATTGGCGATGGGTGTGGTGACCAGCATCGACCCGGAGATTCTGCTGCTCGACGAGGGCATCGGGGCGGTGGACGCCGAGTTCCTCAAGAAGGCGCAGTCACGTCTGCAGAGCCTGGTGGAGCGGTCCGGAATCCTGGTATTCGCAAGCCATTCCAACGAATTCCTGGCCCGGCTGTGCAAGACCGCAATGTGGATAGACCACGGCGTCATCAAACAACGCGGCGCAATCGAAGACGTGGTGCGCGCCTACGAGGGCGAGGACGCGGCCCGGCACGTGCGTGAAGTCCTCGCCGAGAACGCGCGTGACTGAATCCGTGTTCGCCGTCGTGGTCACCCACCGGCGCCCCGAGGAACTCGCACGCTCGCTCGACATGCTGTGCCGCCAGACCCGGGTACCGGACAAACTGATCGTCGTCGACAACGACGATTCCGGGGACAACCGGGTGCGCGATCTCGTTGCGGGACAACGAGTCCCAGCTATCTATCTGCCGTCCCGCCGAAACCTCGGCGGCGCCGGCGGGTTCGCGCTGGGCATGTTGCTGGCGTTGGCACACGGTGCGGACTGGATCTGGCTGGCCGACGACGACGGATACGCGCACGGCACCGAAGTGCTGGCCACCCTGCTGGCGTGCGCGGACAAGTACGGCCTGGCCGAGGTATCACCGATGGTGTGCAACATCGACGACCCGGAGTTGTTGGCCTTTCCGCTACGGCGTGGCCTCGAATGGCGCAGGCGCACCAGCGAATTACGCACCGATCCTGCTCAGGACCTGCTGCCCGGCATCGCGTCGCTGTTCAACGGCGCACTGTTCCGGGCGGCCACCTTGGAGGCGATCGGCGTGCCGGATCTGCGTCTGTTCATCCGCGGCGACGAGGTCGAGATGCACCGCCGCCTGGTCCGTTCCGGTCTGCCGTTCGGCACCTGCCTGGACGCGGTGTACCTGCACCCGTGCGGCTCAGCCGAATTCAAACCGATCCTCGGCGGCCGCATGCACACCCAGTATCCTGACGATCCGAGCAAGAGGTTCTTCACCTACCGCAACCGCGGCTACGTGTTGTCCCAGCCGGGGCTGCGCAAACTGCTTCTGCAGGAATGGGTTCGGTTTGCCTGGTTTTTCCTGGTGACCCGCCGCGACCCTGCCGGCCTGCTGGAGTGGATTCGGTTGCGTCGGCTGGGACGACGAGAGCGATTCGAACGGCCAGGAGGTTCGACATGACGTTCGTTGACGCGGCCGCTCAGTCCAAGACGTTCGCCCGCGCCCGCGGCGATCTGGTCACCGGCTTCCATCGCCGCGAGCTGTGGCTGCACCTGGGCTGGCAGGACATCAAGCAGCGGTACCGCCGTTCGGTGCTGGGCCCGTTCTGGATCACCATCGCCACCGGTACCACCGCGGTGGCGATGGGCGGGCTGTACTCCAAGCTGTTCCACCTCGACCTGTCGGTGCATCTGCCGTATGTCACCCTCGGCCTGATCATCTGGAACCTGATCAACGCCGCGATCCTGGAGGGCGCCGACGTCTTCGTCGCGAACGAGGGGTTGATCAAGCAACTGCCGACGCCGCTGAGCGTGCACGTGTACCGGCTGGTGTGGCGGCAACTGATCCTGTTCGCGCACAACATCGTCATCTATCTCGTCGTCGCCGTCATCTTTCCCAAGCCATGGTCCTGGGCGGACCTGTCGGTCATCCCGGCGCTGGCGCTGATCATGCTCAACTGCGTGTGGGTGTCGTTGTGCTTCGGCATCCTGGCGACGCGCTACCGCGACATCGGCCCGTTGCTGAATTCCGTTGTGCAGCTGCTGTTCTTCATGACTCCGATCATCTGGAACGACGAGAGTCTGCGCCAGCAGGGCGCCGGCCGGTGGTCGAAGATCGTCGAACTCAACCCCCTTCTGCACTACCTCGACATCGTGCGCGCGCCGCTGCTCGGCGCCCCCCAGGAGTTGCGGCACTGGGCGGTGGTCGTGGTGCTGACGGTGGTCGGGTGGGCGCTGGCCGCGGTCGCCATGCGCCAATACCGGGCGCGCGTGCCGTATTGGGTTTAGGACGGTGATGAGTGATCCCGGCACCGGGAAAGCCGGGGGAGTCAGAAAAACCGATGCCGGCCTGCTCACCGGCGTCTCGGAGACGGCGCTGTTGACCCTGCGCGGCAGGGCCTATCAGGCGGGCCGCCCGGACGCGATCATCGACGACCCGATGGCCATCGAACTCGTCGACTCCATCGACTTCGACTTCGAGAAGTTCGGTCGCCGCAAGGGTCAGGAGATGGCGTTGCGCTCGCTGGCGGTCGACAGGTGCGCGCTCGCCTACCTCACCAAGCACCCCCGCGCCACCGTGGTCGCACTCGCAGAGGGCTTCCAGACCAGCTTCTGGCGGCTGAGCAGCGCCCTGCCGGATGCGCGGTTTCGCTGGGTGTCGATCGATCTGGCGCCGGTGATCGAGCTGCGGCAGCGACTCCTGCCCCGATCGCCCCGGATCACCGAACTGGCCCAGTCCGCTCTGGACTACAGCTGGATGGAGAAGATCGACACGAGCGACGGTGTGTTCATCACCGCCGAGGGACTGCTGATGTACCTGCAACCGCACCAAGCGCTCGGACTCATCGCTGCCTGCGCCGGTCATTTCGCCGGCGGCCAGATGTTCTTCGACCTGCCGCCAACCATCCTGAAGAAGCTGGCCCCCAAGGGAATCCGTTCGTCCAAGCATTACCGGGTACCACCGATGCCGTTCAGCCTCTCGGCGCGTCGACTGGCAGACCTGGCCGGCACCGTGCCCGGGATCCGCGCGGTGCACGATGTGCCGATCCCGAAGGGCCGGGGTGTGTTCTTCGGCACCCTCTACCCCGCGATCTGGCAGTTCCCGCCGCTCAAGCCGTTCCGAGGGGCCTACACCCTGGTCGAATTCGGCTGACGCGGAGCCCGTGCACCCGGCTCCCGGGAGCCGCGTTGAGGATCGTTCCAAGAATCCTTTGAGAATCCGCCAAGGATGCGGCCAGAGGCTATGCCGCATGCTGCGTCATGACAACGGATCCGCGCTCACCGTCGGAGCACTGCTGCAATTCCCGGTCGGCCGCGACACCGAACCGCCGGCCGAGCTCGAGTTGGTGCGGCCGATCCCGTTCCAAGCCCTCTGCGAGGAGCACCTGCTGCCGTTCTACGGCGCGGTGCACATCGGCTACATGCACAGCGGAAAACCGTTGCGGCAGGCCAAGTTCACCCGAATCGTCGAAGCATGCTCGGGCGGCATCCAGATCCAGCAACGCATGACGACCCGGATGGGTCTGTGGCTGCACCACGAGCTCGCCCCGCACGGGGTGGGCGTGCTCGTCGAAGGCGCCTACGCCTGCGCGGCGACACACACCGACTCCACCACTCTGGCGTTCTACGGCTCGCTGCGCCACAGCGCCGAGGAGCAACGTGACTTCATCACCCGCACCACACAAGAACTCGTCAAACTAGGCGCCGAATGACCATGACCGATCTCGTTTTCGCCAACAGAGTCCATACCGCCACGATGCATCGTGACGATGCCCCGATCGGCCGAACGGCGCAGTCGCATCTGCGCAGACGGTTCGGGGAACTGCGTTGCTGCCGCCGATCGTGGTCCGACGACGGCAAGGGACTGCACCTGCACGGTCACCAGCTGACGTTCGAAGTCGAATTCGCCTGTGCCGAAACCGATGCCGGCACCGGTGAGGTGCTCGGGAGCCGGCTACTGCAGGACATCCACGCAGCAGTGCGCCGGCAGTTCGAGGGCACCACCCTGATCGCCGCCAACGATCCGCAACGCGAATTGTTCGAACTGCTGGCCGAGCGTGGGGTGGTCGACATCCGGATCGTGGACAGCGCGGCAATGGAGGCCTCGGCGGCGTGGGTCTTCGACGCGGCGGAACGGATCGTCACACAGGCAACGGGCGGCCGTGTCTGGGTGTCCCGCATCGCCGCCCACGAGAGCGGCAGCAAGGTGATCACCATGACGGCGCTACCGGCCAAGGACTGAGGGCTTAGAAGGTTTTACGCCCGGGTAAACGCGTACGGAATACCAGTGACGACCAGGTTGGTTGTGGTGTATCACTGAAAAGCCACAAATCCGGACGAAAGGTCGCCGCAGGTGAGCGAGGAAGCCCAGTCAACGGACCTGGCGGCAGCGGCACGCGAGAACCTCGCCGCCGAACTCGACCGGCTCAGGCAGCGCCGCGACCGGCTGGAAGTCGAGGTCAAGAACGACCGCGGCATGGTCGGCGACCATGGCGACGCGGCCGAAGCCATCCAGCGCGCCGACGAACTCGCCATCCTCGGTGACCGGATCCACGAACTCGACCGCCGACTCAAGGCGGGACCATCCACGACGGACCCGTCGGACACGCTGCCCGGTGGCACCGAGGTGACGCTACGGTTCGCCGACGGCGAAGTGGTCACGATGCACGTGATCTCGATCGTGGAGGAAACCCCGGTCGGGCACGAGGCCGAGACGCTGACCGCGCGCAGCCCGCTGGGCCAGGCGCTGGCAGGCCACCAGGCCGGCGACACGATCACCTACTCCACCCCGCAGGGCCCGACCCAGGTCGAACTGATTTCGGTGAAGCTGCCCTCCTAGACTTCGACCCGATGATCCCGCCAGAGCCCGATGCCGTGCCGGTCGCCCAGGACCAGCACACGCACCTGCATCTGACCACCCAGGCGCTGCGCTTCATCATCACCGGTGTCTTCGCGGCCATCGTCGACTTCAGCGTCTACGTGGCGCTCTACAAAGGCCTGGGCCTGCAGGTCGACTTGTCGAAATTCATCAGCGTCGTGATCGGCACGATCACCGCTTACCTGATCAACCGGCGTTGGACGTTTCAGGCGGCGCCCAGCCGTGCGCGGTTTGCCGCCGTCATGGCGTTGTACGGGGTCACCTTCGCAGTCCAGATCGGTCTGAACCATCTGTGTCTGGCGCTGCTGCACTACCGCAGCTGGGCGATCCCGGTGGCGTTCGTGATCGCACAGGGGGTCGCGACGGTCATCAACTTCGTCGTGCAACGAACCGTGATCTTCCGCGTCCGCTGAGCCTCGTTGGGCTCGCGGTACCCTCTTTGACGATGTCGAGCAGCGATCTGTCCACCACGACCACCCGGCTCACCGGTTGGGGACGAACGGCACCCTCGGTAGCCGAGGTCCTGCGCACCCCCGACCCCGAGGTCATCGTCCGCGCGGTCGCGCAGGCCGGGCCCCGGGGCGTCCTGGCCAGAGGGCTGGGCCGGTCCTACGGCGACAACGCGCAGAACGGCGGCGGGCTGGTCATCGACATGACCGCGCTGAACAGGATCCATTCGCTGAGCGCCGACACCAGACTGGCCGATGTCGACGCCGGGGTGAACCTGGACCAGCTGATGAAGGCGGCGCTGCCGCTGGGGTTGTGGGTTCCGGTGCTGCCCGGCACCCGGCAGGTCACCATCGGCGGGGCGATCGGCTGCGACATCCACGGCAAGAACCACCACAGCGCCGGCAGCTTCGGCGACCACGTGCGGTCCATGGAATTGCTGACCGCCGACGGGCAGATCCGACACCTGACGCCCGACGGCGAGGAAGCCGAGCTGTTCTGGGCCACCGTCGGCGGCAACGGCCTGACCGGGATCATCCTGCGCGCCACCATCGAGATGACACCCACCGAGACCGCGTACTTCATCGCCGACGGCGACGTCACCGCGAGCCTCGAGGAAACCATCGCCTTCCACAGTGACGGCAGCGAGGCCAACTACACCTACTCCAGCGCGTGGTTCGACGCGATCAGCGCACCGCCCAAGCTGGGCCGTGCCGCGATCTCCCGCGGCTCGCTGGCCACCCTGGACCAGCTGCCGGCCAAATTGCAGCGCGACCCACTGAAATTCGATGCGCCGCAACTGCTTACGCTGCCCGACATCTTCCCCAACGGGCTGGCCGCCAAGTACACCTTCATGCCGATCGGCGAGCTGTGGTACCGCAAATCCGGAACCTACCGCGGCAAGGTGCAGAACCTGACGCAGTTCTACCACCCGCTGGACATGTTCGGGGAATGGAACCGGGCCTACGGTCCGGCCGGCTTCGGCCAGTACCAATTCGTCGTGCCCACCACCGCCGTCGACGAGTTCAAACGGATCATCGGCGACATCCAGAAGTCCGGGCACTACTCGTTTCTGAACGTGTTCAAGCTGTTCGGCCCGGGGAACCGGGCACCGCTGAGTTTTCCGATCTCCGGCTGGAACGTGTGCGTGGACTTCCCGATCAAGCCGGGACTCAACGAATTCCTCAACGAACTCGACCGCCGGGTACTGGAATTCGGCGGCCGGGTCTACACCGCCAAGGACTCCCGGGTGAGTGCCGAGACCTTCCACGCCATGTACCCGCGCATCGACGAGTGGATCGCGGTGCGCCGCAAGGTTGACCCGTCGGGGGTGTTCGCCTCCGACATGGCCCGACGTTTGGAGCTGCTCTAGATGGTGCTTGACGCCGTAGGCAATCCGCAGACCATCCTGCTGCTCGGAGGCACGTCCGAGATCGGGCTGGCCATCTGCGAACGGTATCTGCGCAACGCGGCCGCGCGAATCGTGTTGGCCTGCATGCCGGAAGACCCCGGCCGCGACGACGCGGTCGCACAGTTGAAGGCCGCGGGCGCGAAGTCGGTGGAGGTCGTCGATTTCGACGCGGTGGAGACCGACACCCACCCGAAGGTGATCGAGCAGTGCTTCGCCGGCGGCGACATCGATGTCGCCATCGTCGCGTTCGGCCTGCTCGGTGACGCCGAGGAGTTGTGGCAGAACCAGCGCAAGGCCGTGCAGATCGCCGAAATCAACTACACCGCAGCAATTTCGGTGGGCGTGCTGCTCGGCGAGAAGATGCGCGCCCAGGGTTTCGGTCAGATCATCGCGATGAGCACCGTCGCCGGAGAACGGGTGCGCCGGTCCAACTTCGTCTACGGGTCCACCAAGGCCGGCCTGGACGGTTTCTACCTCGGGCTCGGTGAGGCGTTGCGCGAGTACGGCGTTCGGGTGCTGGTGATCCGGCCCGGCCAGGTACGCACCCGGATGAGTGCCCACATCAAGGAAGCCCCGTTGACCGTCGACAAGGAGTACGTCGCCAACCTCGCGGTGACCGCGGCCGCAAAAGGTAAGGATTTGGTTTGGGCGCCAGCAGCATTCCGCTACGTGATGATGGTGTTGCGGCACGTCCCGCGGAAGATCTTCCGCAAGCTGCCCATCTGAGAATGCCGAGCA
Organism: Mycobacterium sp. NGS59; assembly: GCF_059812345.1. NCBI lineage: Bacteria > Bacillati > Actinomycetota > Actinomycetes > Mycobacteriales > Mycobacteriaceae > Mycobacterium > Mycobacterium sp. NGS59. The sequence continues at coordinate 226,256 of NZ_JCALCN010000006.1, read as the reverse complement.
GACGCAAAAGCCCCCAAATCGGGCACGAATCGGGGGCTTTTGCGTTCCCCCGCAAGCGGGAGGTGCCCCCAGCTCGCGGGGGGAAGGTGCCCCCGGCTCGCGCGGGGAACGTGCCCCCGGCTGGCGCGGGGAAGGTGCTGGCCACCGCCGGCCAGATGGTCCTGGCGGCCCTGGTTGCCGTCGTGGTGTCCGTCGTTTCGCTGCTGGCCATCTCCCGAGTGCAGTGGCCGGCTTTCCCGTCGTCCAACCAGCTGCACGCGTTGACCACCGTCGGTCAGGTCGGCTGTCTGGCCGGGTTGCTGGTCGCCGGAACGGTCTGGCGGCGTGGGCGTTTCCGCCGCCTGGCCCAGTTGGGCGCGCTGGTGTTCGTCTCTGCGTTCACCGTCGTGACGCTCGGCATGCCGCTGGGAGCCACCAAGCTCTACCTGTTCGGCATCTCCGTCGACCAACAATTCCGCACCGAGTATCTGACCCGGCTGGCCGACGACCCCGGGCTGCGCGACATGACCTACCTGGGGCTGCCGCCGTTCTACCCGCCGGGCTGGTTCTGGATCGGCGGACGGGTGGCGGCGCTGACGGGGACCCCGGCCTGGGAGATGTTCAAGCCGTGGGCGATCACCTCGATCGCCGTCGCGGTCGCGGTGGCGCTGGTGCTGTGGTGGCGGATGATCCGGTTCGAGTACGCGCTGCTGGTCACCGTCGCGACGACGGCGGTCACCCTGGCCTACAGTTCGCCCGAGCCCTACGCCGCGATGATCACCGTGCTGCTGCCACCGGTGCTGGTGCTGACCTGGTCGGGCCTGCGCGCCGGCGCTCGCCTCCCCCCCGAGCGTCACGCCAGCGTGGCATCCGACACCGACGGTCACGCTGGCGTGACGCTCGGCGAAAATTCGCGCGGCGGGTGGGCCGCGATCGTCGGCGCTGGCCTGTTCCTGGGCTACACCGCCACCTGGTACACGCTGCTGTTCGGCTACACCGCGTTCACGGTGACCCTGATGGCGCTGCTGCTGGCCGCGTCGCGCTGGCGAACCGACCGGGCGGCGGCCCTGCAACCGCTGTACCGGTTGCTCGTTATGGGCGTCATCGCCGCCGCCATCGGATCCATCACCTGGTTGCCGTTCCTGCTGCGCGCGCTGCGCGACCCGGTCAGCAACACCGGCAGCGCCCAGCATTACCTGCCGGCCGACGGCGCCCAGCTGACCTTCCCGATGCTGCAGTTCTCGCTGCTGGGCGCGATCTGCATGCTGGGCACACTGTGGCTGGTGATCCGGGCGCGCACGTCGGTGCGGGCCGGCGGCCTGGCGCTCGGGGTGCTGGCGGTGTACCTGTGGTCGCTGCTGTCGATGCTGACCACGCTGGCGCGCACGACCCTGCTGTCGTTCCGGCTGCAGCCGGCGTTGACCGTGCTGCTGGTGGCGGCCGGGGTTTTCGGGTTCGTCGAGGCCGTCACCGCGTTGGCCGGCCGCAGCCGCGTGGTGCTGCCTGCGGCCGCGGCGATCGGGCTGACCGGCGCCATCGCGTTCAGCCAGGACATCCCCGACGTGTTGCGGTCCGACCTGACCATCGCCTACACCGACACCGACGGCGACGGCCAGCGCGGGGACCGTCGGCCGCCCGGCGCGGAGAAGTATTACCCGGCCGTCGACGCCGCCATACAGAAGGTCACCGGCAAACCGCGCGATGAGACGGTGGTGCTCACCGCCGACTACAGCTTCCTGTCCTTCTACCCCTACTGGGGTTTCCAAGGACTGACGTCGCACTACGCCAACCCGCTGGCACAGTTCGACAAGCGGGCCGCGGAAATCCAGTCCTGGTCCAAGCTCAAGACGGCTGACGAACTCGTCCAGGCGCTGGACAAACTGCCCTGGCCGCCGCCGACCGTCTTCGTGATGCGCCGCGGCGCCGGCAACACCTACACCCTGCGCCTGGCCGAGGACGTCTACCCCAACCAGCCCAACGTGCGCCGGTACACCGTGGACCTCAAGGCCGCGCTGTTCGCCGATCCGCGTTTCGCCGTCGAGACCATCGGTCCGTTCGTGGTGGCCATCCGAAAGCCGGGCGACTGATGGCCACCGAAACCTCACCGCAGAACGCCGAGCAATTAGCATCTACCTCCGTGGGCGATGCGGGCGCAAACTACCGGATCGCTCGGCTCGTCGCCGTCGTCGCGGGCCTGCTGGGCACCGTTCTTGCGCTGGCGACCCCGCTGCTACCGGTCGAACAGACCACCGCCCAGCTCAACTGGCCGCAGAACGGCACCTTCGGCAGCGTCGACGCGCCGTTGTTCAGTTACGTGGCCACCGACCTCGACATCAGCGTTCCCTGCCAGGCCGCCGCGGGGCTGGCGGGTCCGCAGAACGCCGGCAAGACCGTGCTGCTCTCGACAGTGCCCAAACAAGCCCCCAAAGCGGTCGACCGGGGGCTGCTGTTGCAGCGGGTCAACGAGGACCTGGTGCTGATCGTGCGCAACGTGCCGGTGGTGGCGGCGCCGATGAGCGAGGTGCTCGGGCCGTCCTGCCAGCGCCTGACATTCACCGCGCACCCCGACCGGGTGATCGGCGAATTCGTCGGCCTGCGCCAAGGCCCGACAACCGAGCACCCCGGCCAACCGCTGCGCGGGGAGAAGAGCGGCTACGACTTCCGCCCGCAGATCGTGGGTGTGTTCACCGACCTGTCCGGGCCGGCGCCGCCGGGATTGAGTTTCTCCGCGACCGTCGACACCCGCTACAGCAGCAGCCCGACCGTGCTGAAGATGGCCGCGATGATCCTCGGCGTGCTGATGACCGCGGCATCCCTGATCGCGCTGCACGTCCTGGACACCGCCGACGGCACCCGGCACCGGCGGTTCCTGCCGTCCCGCTGGTGGTCGATCGGGGGCCTGGACGCGCTGGTGATCGCGGTGCTGGTGTGGTGGCACTTCGTCGGCGCCAACACCTCCGACGACGGCTACATCCTGACCATGGCCCGGGTGTCCGAGCACGCGGGATACATGGCGAACTACTACCGCTGGTTCGGCACACCCGAGGCGCCGTTCGGCTGGTACTACGACCTGCTGGCGGTATGGGCGCACGTCTCCACGGCCAGCATCTGGATGCGGCTGCCGGTCCTGGCGATGGCGCTGACCTGCTGGTGGGTGATCAGCCGGGAGGTCATCCCGCGGCTGGGATACGCCGTCAAGAAGAGCCGGGCCGCGGCGTGGACGGCGGCCGGCATGTTCCTGGCCGTGTGGCTGCCGCTGGACAACGGGCTGCGACCGGAGCCGATCATCGCGCTGGGCATCCTGCTGACCTGGTGTTCGGTGGAGCGGGCGGTGGCCACCAGCCGGTTGTTGCCGGTAGCGATGGCCTGCGTCATCGGCGCGCTGACACTGTTCTCCGGACCCACCGGTATTGCGTCCATCGGTGCGCTGCTGGTCGCGATCGGCCCGTTGCGCACCATCCTGCACCGCCGATCCAAGCAGTTCGGCCTGCTGCCGTTGGTGACGCCGATCCTGGCCGCGACCACGGTCACGGCGATCCTGATCTTCCGCGATCAGACGTTGGCCGGCGAAGCGCAGGCCACCCTGCTCAAGCAGGCGGTGGGCCCCAGCCTGAAATGGTTCGACGAGCACATCCGCTACGAGCGGCTGTTCATGCCCAGCCCCGACGGTTCGGTGGCACGCCGCTTCGCGGTGCTGGCGTTGCTGCTCGCGCTGGCCATCGCGGTGGCGGTGTCGTTGCGCAAAGGACGGATTCCGGGCACCGCTGCCGGGCCGAGCCGGCGCATCATCGGCATCACCATCATCTCGTTCCTGGCGATGATGTTCACCCCGACCAAATGGACGCACCACTTCGGGGTGTTCGCCGGGCTGGCCGGTTCGCTGGGGGCGCTGGCCGCGGTGGCGGTGACCGGCTCGGCCATGCGATCCCGCCGCAACCGCACTGTGTTCGCGGCGGTGGTGATCTTTGTGATGGCGCTGTCTTTCGCCAGTGTCAACGGCTGGTGGTACGTATCGAATTTCGGTGTGCCGTGGTCGAATTCGTTCCCGAAGTGGCGCTGGTCGCTGACCACCGCGCTGCTCGAGCTCACGGTGATCGTGCTGCTGATAGCCGCCTGGTTCCATTTCAGCTCCACCGACGACGACGCGCCGCCGAAGACCCGCTACGGTGCGAGACTGTCGCGAATCCTGCAGTCCCCGTTGGCAATTGCGGCGTGGCTGTTGGTGCTGCTGGAGGTGACCTCGCTGACCTCGGCGATGATCTCGCAGTACCCGGCCTGGACGGTGGGCCGGTCGAACCTGCAAGCACTGACCGGCAAAACCTGCGGACTGGCCGAGGACGTCCTGGTGGAGCTGGATCCCGGCGCCGGGATGCTCGAGCCGGTTTCGGCACCGGTGGCCGACGCCCTGGGCGCCGGTCTTTCAGAAGCCTTCTCGCCCAATGGGATTCCCGCCGATGTCACCGCGGACCCGGTGATGGAACGCCCGGGCGACCGCAATTTCGCCAGCGACGACGCAGTGGTCACCGGCAGCGACCCGGGCACCGAGGGCGGCACCACCGCCGCACCCGGCATCAACGGCTCCCGCGCGCGCTTGCCGTTCAACCTGGATCCGGCCCGCGTGCCGGTGCTGGGCAGTTGGCGCTCCGGCATCCAGGTGCCCGCCATGCTGCGGTCGGGCTGGTATCGGCTGCCGCCGAAGGATCAACGCGGCAAGACACCGCTGCTGGTGGTGACGGCGGCCGGCCGGTTCGACTCGCGTGAGATCCAGGTGCAGTGGGCCACCGACGACCAGGCTGCCGCCGGAAAGCACGGCGGATCAATGGAATTCGCCGACGTCGGTGCGGTACCCGCCTGGCGCAATCTGCGCGCGCCGCTGTCGGCGATCCCCGATTCCGCCACCCAGATCCGCCTGGTGGCCGACGACGACGACCTGGCGCCGCAGCACTGGATCGGACTGACGCCGCCGCGGATTCCGAAACTGCGCACGCTGCAGGACGTGGTGGGATCCAACGATCCGGTGTTCCTGGACTGGCTGGTGGGGCTGGCGTTCCCCTGCCAGCGACCGTTCGGCCACCAGAACGGCGTCGTCGAGGCACCCAAGTGGCGCATCCTGCCGGACCGGTTCGGCGCCGAAGCCAACTCGCCGGTGATGGACAACCTGGGCGGCGGCCCGCTGGGCATCACCGAACTGTTGGCGCATGCGACCACGGTGGCCAGCTACCTCAAGGACGACTGGTTCCGGGACTGGGGCGCGTTGCAGCGTTTGACCCCCTTCTATCCCGACGCCGTGCCGGCCCGCCTGGAACTGGGCACGGTGACCCGCAGCGGGTTGTGGGATCCGGCGCCGCTGCGCAAGAGCTGACCGGTGTTTGGCGTACCGGATCCCTTGACGCCGCAGGCCGGACCGTAGCTGGGAATATGCGGCGGCGCTGTCGACACCTTGGCATATGGTGAGACGACTGCCATCGTTGGAACCTGGCTGGCTGGATCGTCAAGGGGCGGGCCGATGAAAGAAACTGCGTTCGGTCGGTACCGGCTGGAGGGGTTGCTGGGCCGCGGCGGCATGGGAGAAGTGTGGCGGGCGCACGATACGCAGACCGACCGCGATGTGGCGCTGAAGTTGTTGCCGACCCAGTGGGCGCAGGATGACGTATTCCGCCAGCGCTTTCGCCGGGAAGCACACGCCGCGGCCAGTCTCAACGAGCCGCACATCGTCCCCATTCACCATTACGGCGAAGTCGACGGTCGGCTCTATGTCGAGATGCGCCTCATCGAGGGTCAGGACCTACAGACCCTGCTCAAGGACGGCCCGCTCGCCCCGGCCCGGGCGGTGGCAATAATCGAGCAGGTCGCCATGGCGTTGGACGCCGTCCACCGCACCGGTCTGGTACATCGCGACGTCAAACCCTCGAACATTCTGATCACTCGATACGACTTCGCGTACCTGATCGACTTCGGCATCGCCCGCGCCGCTCGGGAAACCGGGCTGACCGGAGCCGGCAACATCATCGGCTCGATGCAGTACATGGCTCCGGAGCGGTTCCGCGACAACAAGGGTGATATGCGCGCCGATGTCTATGCGTTGGCGTGCGTGCTGGTGCAATGCGTCACGGGAGTCCCGCCTTTCCCCGGTGAGGATCCCGAACAGCAGATGATGGCGCACCTGACCGCGCCCCCGCCGCGACCGTCTCAGATCACCCGGGCCGTCCCTGAAGAGTTCGATGCTGTCGTCGGCAAGGGAATGGCGAAGAACCCTGACGCGCGTTACCAGACCGCGCTCCAATTGAGCGAGGCGGCTCGCCTGGCCCTGAACACCAATGTGGATGCGGGCGGATTGCCGCCGAAGCAAGCCCATGCACCCGTCATGTCGACCACCACTTCCGAAGCGCCGGAAACGATCTCGGACGACATCGCGGTGGCTGCGGGCCCTGCCCGATCCCCCGCCGAAAAGTACTCGTCGTTCGATCGCCGGTCCGTGAGATCAGGTGCAGCCATCGACGATCTGCTGGAGCGAGCTGTAGCGGCGGTCAGCGGGCCATATGCGACGTCCAAGTCTGCTGCGGTGCCGCAAGACCCGGTCGACGCCAGACCCGACGCCGGACCCGACGACGCCGACGATCTGTGGAACGAAAGCACCGGCAGCGGCGAAATCCGGCGCCTGACAATCCTTTCCGCCGAACTGGTCGGTGCAACCCGACTGGCCGCGCGGGTCGACCCGGAGACCCAGCGCGTGATCATCCGTCGCTACCGCGACAAGGTCCGCCAAATCTCGGTTCGGTATGAGGGACATCTCGCGTCCGCGACGGCGGACGGGCTGATGGTCGTCTTCGGCTATCCTCGCGCGCACGACGACGATGTTCACCGAGCGGTATATGCGGGCTTGGAGATCGCCCGCGAGCTGGAAAGCCTGAGCCGGCAAGCGAAAAGCAAGTTCGACGCCAACGTGGATGTCCGGGTGGGTATTCACCGCGGCGCGGTGCACCTGGACGACACTGAAGACGACCTGTACGGGCTCACCGCCAGTCTGGCGGTGGAAGTTTCGGCGCAGGCGCCGACGGGCGGCGTCGCCGTCACACAGTCGGTTGCGCCCCTGATCCGCGACACGTTCGAACTGGCGGAGTTGCCCGGGGCGTCGTTCAGCGTCGCCGAGGTCGTCCAGTTGTTTCAGGTGATCGGCGAGCGGGTCGACCCCGCCCCACTCCCGCGGGGTCCGCTCGTCGGCCGCCAGCGCGAACTCGCCCGGCTGCACAAGAGTTGGTCGCGGGCACAGGCGGGCACACTGACCATCCCCGCAATGGTGTTCCGCGGCGAAGCCGGAATCGGAAAGAGCAGGCTCGCGGCGGCGGCTATCGATGTTGTGCGGCGGGACTCAGGCCAAGTCGTCGAGTTGGTCGGTTCGCCTTTGCATCCTGACGTGGGTCTGCACCCGATGCGGGTGCTGCTGGAACGTCGATGTGCCATCACTCGTCTCACCGGACCCGAACAGCGGCTGCACCTTTTGCGGGTGGAGATCGAAGCGCAACGGCTGGACCCAGACGGCCTACTTCCGTTGCTGGCACCCGTGATCGGCATCGACGCCGTCCACGGCTACGAACCAGTGCCGGCCGCAGCGCAGAAACTGCAGGACTTGATCGCCGCAGCGCTGAAGCGCTATCTGCTTGCCTGCTTTCACGGCGGCCCCGGATTACTCGTGGCCGAAGACGCTCACTGGTTCGACCCCTCCACCCTCGGCCTGCTAGGCGAGGTGCTGGACGAAACCGGCGGCCGCCTGCTCGTCGTGATCACCGGCCGAGGTGACGATTGGACACCGAATCACTGGCAGGCCAAGGTGTTTGATCTGGCGCCGTTGACCGAGGCCGAATCGGACCAGCTCGCCCTGACTCTTGATCCCACGGTGAGTCCCGAAGATTGCGCGGCGGTGCGTGCCCGGTGTGGTGGTGTCCCGTTCTTCATCGAGCAGGTCGTCAGTGGGATGGATGCTGCGAACGAAGGGACCCGCGCCGCGTTACCCGACCGGTTGTATGAGCCGTTGTTCGCGCGGCTGTTGGCCACTCCCAACGTGGTACCCGTCGTCTCCGCGGCCGCCATCATCGGGCGGCAGGTCGAGCGGAATCTCCTCGTCGCGGTGGCTGCGTCGAGCGCGGATGAAGTGGACGACATCATCGATGAGCTCGAGGACGCCAAAATCCTGGAACCGCAAGGCCCGGACGCCTGGCGCTTTCGCCATGAGTTATTCCGGGAGGCGGCGGCCGAGATCGCGCCGCCCGGCGTTCGCCGGGAATTGCACGCCAAAGTCGCCGACGCGATGACCCAGGCAGCCGTCGGAACCCCGGACTGGCCGCAGGTTGCAGCGCATTACGAACAGGCCGAACGGCACGCCGAGGCCGCCTCCGCGTATGAGCAGGCCTCCGCCGATGCAAGGCGCCGCGGAGCTCTGGCCGAGGCGCGCAGTTATCTGACGCACGCCCTGAACCAACTCGGGCATTGTCCGCCAAGCGCAGACCGGGACCGTTGGGAGATAGGACCGCGTCTGGAACGGTGGTTGCTCACCGCCACGGCGGAGGGGTATCAAAGCCCCGAGGTCACCGACGATGTGGAGCGCTGCCTGCAACTCGTCGGCAAAGACCTTGCCGAGGATCAGCTGTTCGGGGTTCTGTTTGCGGTCAGCAGCTACTACATCAGCCGGGGGGACATGCGGCGGGCGAGCCAGACCGCGGATGCGTTGCGCAGCAACGCCCAAGGCGCCAAGCAGTGGTGGAGTCCCGCCGTCGACTGCATCCACGGAATGGTCGCCTTCATGCGGGGGGAATATGCCGGCGCCCGTTGCCTGTTCGAGCAGGCCACAGTCGGCTTGGCCGATGACGAGCAGCGCAACATGGACGAGTCCTGGTTCATTCCGCACGACACCGTCGCCTTGGCCCACGAGCATCTCGGGGTTTACCACCTGCTGCACGGTGACCTCGCTGCGGCCGAAGCCTCCATCGCAAGAGCGATGCAGCGGGCCGACACTCTCGGATTTCCGCTCGGGCCCTACAACCACGTGTATGCGATCGACATCGAAATCTGGATACAAACCGATGCCGGCAACTTGGATCGCGCCGCCGAGCTGGTGACCGACATGCTGGCCAAGGCCGAGCGGTACGGGTTCGTCTTCTGGCAGTTGTTCGGACTTGCCGTGCGAGCAAAAGTCGAGGCCGAAACCCTGTTGCGCTCAGCTGATCCCGATGCGGATGCGCTGACCGCTCAGATCGAGACCACAACGCAGCTGACCGACTTGTGGCGTTCGCTGGGGTTGTACGCGTACCAGACGCGCTATGACTGCGTTATCGGGCAGCTGCTGATCGCCGCGGACCGGCGCCACGAGGCCCGCGCGCGAATCGATCTCGCCCTACAAATCGCCGACGACACCGAAATGCATTTGTGGGATGCTGAACTGCTCCGAGTCCGGGCGCGCACCCACACCGATCCGGACAGCACGGCCGCGGATCTCGTTGCGGCCATGGCACTGGCCCGCCGACAGGATGCGCCCCTGTTCGAATTGCGTTCCGCGCTAGACGATTTCGAGCTCCGCGGTGACGATGCGCGAGACGTCCTCACCGAGGCGCTGGGTCGCCTCCCAGCCAACTGCACGGCACCTGAAGCGGTGGCGGCGCAGGCGATTCTCGGGTGTTAGCCCGCGCCGTTATTGGCTGAGGTCGACCTCGAAGACGAACTCCACGCCGCCGATGCAGATGTGGTCGCCATGGGAAAGTCCGGCGCTGCCCCGGATCAACTGCCCCTGCACCTCGACACCGTTCGTCGACCGCAGATCGGTGATCACGAAACCCGTTCCGGTGTCGCTGATTACGGCGTGATGACGGCTGACGTCGGTGTCGTCGAGCACGAGGTCGTTGTCGGGAAAGCGGCCGATGCGGGTGGCCGGGCCGGCCAGCGGGTGTCGTCGTCCGGCGCTGTCGCGCAGCCCGGCCGTCGGAGGCGCGAACGTCGTGTGGGTTTCGGTCCGGTAAGCACCGCGCTTGCGGGTGTTCACCGCACCCCGTTTGGTGGGTAGCGGTTCCTGACGCAGGATTCGCTCGTAGAGCGCGCTGACGGTCGGCCCCGGGTCGATGCCGAGGCCCTCGGCCAATGCGGTCTTCAACTGGCGATAGGCACCCAGCGCATCGGACTGACGTTCGGTGACGTAGTAGGCGGTGATCAGCTGAGCCCACAGCGGTTCCCGGTAAGGATGCTCGGCGGTCAGCGCTTCGAGCTCACCGATCACCGCATCGGCCCGGCCGCAGGCGATCTCGGCTTCGGCCCGGGCGCTGTGCGCGGCCACCTTGTCCTCCACCAGCTTGGCCGCGACCACCGTGACGAACTCGAAGTCCCGCAGGTCGTCGAGCACCGGGCCGCGCCACTCGGCCAGCGCCGCCGAGAGATGACCGCTGGCCTCTTCGAACCGTCCGGCCGCGGCGGCCTGGACGCCCGCGGCTTTCGCGACGGCAAACCGTCCCAGGTCGCAATCGGCGTCGGCGACAGTGAGTTGGTAACCCGGCGGCGCGCTGGGCAGCACCGAGTTGGGGTCCACGCCGGTGGTACGCAGCAGTCGGCGCAGGTTGGAGATGTGGGACTGGATGCTGGTGCGCGGCGGCCGGCACCGGAGAGCCGTCCCACACCGCGTCGGTCAACGAGTCGACCGACACCGGCCGATTGCGATTGACCAGCAGCATGGCCAGCACCGCACGTTGTTTGGCCGGACCCACCGGCACGGGGACGTCGTCGACGAGCAGCTGCAGCGGACCCAGTGCCCCAAACCCGAGTGCCGAGTTCGTCATCGCGCTGCCAGCCTTCCGGTCATACCTGTTGTGACGAATTATGCGACGCCGGCGACCGATGCGACTGCGCACGAGCGTGCACAAATGTACGGCCCGACCGGCGTGTCGGTGAACATCTGCGCACCTTCGCGGCCTGGAGAGTGACTCGTGCGCGGCCCTGCATCCGAAAAGCGCTCAGCAGCGTCGCCTACGATCGAGCCTCGTGTCCCCCGACGGTACTGAGCGATCTCACCGGATCGCCCGTTTGACAGCCGTCGTCGCCGGGTTCGCCGGCCTGCTGTTGTGCCTGCTGGTTCCGCTGCTGCCGGTGCGGCAAACCACCACGACAATCCTGTGGCCGCAAGGCACCACGGACGGTCGGGCAACAGGCGATGTCAGCCAGATCACGGCACCGCTGGTGTCGGGTGCACCGCGGGCGATCGACATCTCCGTCCCGTGCTCGGCGATCGCCACCCTGCCGGCCGACGGCGGCCTGGTCCTGTCCACGCTGCCGGCCGACGGCTTCCAGACCGGCAAGCACGGGTTGTTCGTGCGGGCCAACAAGGACACCGTCGTCGTCGCGTTCCGGGACACGGTGGCCACCGTCGCCCCCCGCGCGGCGATCGCCGCCGGCGGGTGCTCGATACTGCACATCTGGGCCGACGCAGGCGGCGCCGGGGCGGACTTCGTCGGCATCCCCGGCGCGGCCGGAAAGCTCCCTCCGGAGAAGAAACCGCAGGTCGGCGGGATATTCACGGACCTCAAAGTGCCCGCGCAGCCCGGCCTGTCGGCGCGGGTGGACGTCGACACCCGGTTCATCCTCGCGCCCACCACGCTGAAGGCCCTCGCGATGGCTGCGGGTGTGCTGGCCGTGCTGATCGCCATCGGTGCGCTGGGAGCGCTGGACCGGCTCAGCCGCGGCGACACGGTGCGCCACTGGCGTTCGTCCATCGCATGGTTGAGCCGGTACCGTCCCCGGTTGCACCGGTCCCGGATCTGGCGGGTCGGCCTGGCGACCTGGCTGGCCGACGCCGGGGTCATCGGAACGCTGCTGGGATGGCACGTCATCGGCGCCATCTCCTCCGACGACGGCTACAACCTCACCATCGCCCGGGTCGCGCCGAAGGCCGGTTACGTCGCCAACTACTACCGCTACTTCGGCACTACAGATGCGCCGTTCGACTGGTATCTGAGCCTGCTCTCGAAGATGGCCACTGTCAGCACGGCCGGCGTGTGGATGCGGCTACCCGCCACCCTGGCCGGCATCGCGTGCTGGCTGATCATCAGCCGCTGTGTGCTGCGCCGACTGGGACCGGGCAGCAACGGACTGGCCGCCAACCCGGTCGCGGTGTGGACCGCCGGCGCGGTGTTCATCGCCGCCTGGCTGCCGTTCAACAACGCGCTGCGACCCGAGCCGATAATCGCGCTGGGCGTACTGGCCACCTGGATGATGGTGGAACGTTCGATCGCGCTGGCACGCCTGGCGGCCGCCGCCGTCGCGATCATCATCGCCGCGCTCACCGCGACGCTGGCACCGCAAGGGCTGATTGCGGTCGCCGCGTTGCTGACCGGTGCCCGTGCCGTCGCGCAGACCATCAGGCGCCGGCGCGACACCGACGGACTGCTGGCCCCGCTGATCGTGCTGGCGGCGACGTTGTCGCTGATTACCGTCGTGGTGTTCCGCAGCCAGACGCTGGCCACGGTCGCCGAGTCCGCCCGCATCAAGTACACCGTCGGGCCGACCATCGCCTGGTATCAGGACTTTCTGCGCTACTACTTCCTGACCGTGGAAAGCAACGCCGACGGCTCGATGGCACGCCGGTTCGCCGGGTTGATCCTGCTGCTGTGCCTGTTCGGGATGCTGTTCGTGCTGCTGCGCCGCGGCCGGGTGCCCGGGCTGGCCACCGGCCCGGCTTGGCGCTTACTCGGCACCACGGCCATCGGTTTGCTGCTGCTCACGTTCACCCCCACCAAGTGGGCGATTCAGTTCGGCGTCTTCGCCGGGCTCACCGGGGCGTTGGGCGCGGTCACCGCGTTCAGCGTGGCGCGGATCGGGCTGCACAGCCGACGCAACCTGGCGTTGTACGTCACCGCGCTGCTGTTCGTGCTGGCCTGGGCGACCTCGGGTATCAACGGCTGGTTCTACGTCGGCAACTACGGCGTCCCGTGGTACGACATCCAGCCCGTGGTGGCCAGTTTCCCGGTGACGTACATCTTCTTGTTCTTGTCGATCGGCACCGGACTGCTGGCTGCTTGGTACCACTTCCGGATGGATTACGCGGGTCACACCGAGGTCAAGAACAACCGGCGCAACCGGGTGCTGGCGTCCACTCCGCTGCTGGTGGTGGCGGTGATCATGGTGCTGGGCGAGGTCGGGTCGATGGCCAAGGGCGCGGTGTTCCGCTATCCGCTCTACACCACCGCCAAGGCGAACCTGGCCGCGCTCACCAAGCCCGACAGTTGCGCCATGGCCGACGACGTGCTGGCCGAGCCCGACTCCAATGCCGGGATGCTGCAACCGGTTCCGGGTCAGCAGTTCGGGCCGGACGGACCGTTGGGCGGGGTCAATCCGGTCGGTTTCAAGCCCGAGGGGGTGGGCGAGGACCTGAAGTCCGACCCGGTGGTCAGCAAACCCGGGGTGGTCAATTCCGACGCCTCCCCCAACAAACCCAACGCCGCCATCACCGACTCGGCGGGCACCGCCGGCGGCAAGGGTCCCGTCGGCGTCAACGGCTCGCACGCGGCGCTGCCGTTCGGGCTGGACCCTGCGCGCACCCCGGTGATGGGCAGCTACGGCGAGAACAACCTGGCCGCCCGCGCCACCTCGGCCTGGTACCAGCTGCCCGCCCGCCGCCCGGACCGGCCGCTGGTGGTGGTCTCGGCCGCCGGCGCCATCTGGTCCTACAAGGAGGACGGCGACTTCATGTACGGGCAGTCCCTGAAGCTGCAGTGGGGCGTGACCAAGCCCGATGGCAGCACCACGCCGCTCGGTGAGGTGTTCCCGATCGACCTCGGGCCACAACCGGCGTGGCGCAACCTGCGCTTCCCGTTCGCCTGGGCACCGCCGGAAGCCAACACCGCCCGCATCGTCGCCTACGACCCGAACCTGAGCTCCGAGCAGTGGTTCGCATTCACCCCGCCCCGGGTGCCGGAGCTGGAGCCATTGCAGCGGCTGATCGGATCGCAGGACCCGGTGCTGATGGACATCGCCACCGCCGCTAACTTCCCGTGCCAGCGGCCGTTCTCCGAGCATCTGGGCATCGCCGAACTGCCCGAGTACCGCATCCTGCCCGACCACAAGCAGACCGCGGTGTCGTCGAACCTGTGGCAGTCAGCCTCGACCGGCGGACCGTTCATGTTCACTCAGGCACTGCTGTGGACGTCGACGATCTCGACGTATCTCGACGGTGACTGGTATCGCGACTGGGGCTCGGTGGAGCAGTATCACCGGCTGGTGCCGTCCGATGAGGCGCCGGACGCTGCCGTCGAGCAGGGCGTGATCACGGTGTCGGGCTGGAGCCGGCGCGGACCGATCAGGGCGCTGCCATGACCCTCGGCGCGAGCGGGCCTGGCGCGAGCAGACGCAAAAGCCCCCAAAATCGGGCGGATTCGGGGGCTTTTGCGTCTGCTCGCGCAACGAAGCGGGAGGTGCCCCCAGCTCGCGCAACGAAGTGGGTGGCCACCGTCGCCGGACTGATCGGCTTCGTGCTGTCGGTCGCCACGCCGCTGCTGCCGGTCGTGCAGACCACCGCGATGCTGAACTGGCCACAGAACGGCCAACTGAACAGCGTGACGTCGCCGCTGATCTCGCTGACGCCGGTCGACTTCAAAGCCTCGGTGCCGTGCAGCATTGAACGCGACATGCCCGCCGACGGCGGCGTCATCCTGGGCACGGCACCCAAGCAGGGCAAGGACGCCAACCTGCAGGCGCTGTTCGTCGTCGTCAGCGCCAAACGCGTCGACGTCACCGACCGCAACGTGGTGATCCTGTCCGTGCCGCGCGACCTGATGCGCTCACCGGACTGCGAGCGCATCGACATCTCCTCGACGCACGCCGGCACCTTCGCCCATTTCGTCGGGCTCAAAGACCCCGGCGGCGCACCGCTGCGCAGCGGCTTCCCCGACCCGAACCTGCGTCCGCAGATCGTCGGGGTGTTCACCGACCTCAGCGGACCGGCGCCGCCGCAGCTGAAGCTCTCGGCCACCGTCGACACCCGCTTCTCCACCACCCCGACCACCCTGAAACTGCTGGCCATCGTCGGCGCGATCGTGGCCACCCTGGTCGCGCTCCTCGCGTTGTGGCGCCTCGACCAACTCGACGGGCACCGGATGCGCCGCTGGATACCGGCGAACTGGCGCAAGTTCACCCTGCTCGACGGCGTGGTGATCTTCGCGTTCCTGCTCTGGCACGTGATCGGGGCCAACTCGTCCGACGACGGCTACATCCTGGGCATGGCACGGGTCGCCGACCAAGCCGGCTACATGTCGAACTATTTCCGCTGGTTCGGCAGCCCGGAGGACCCGTTCGGCTGGTACTACAACCTGCTGGCCCTGATGACCCACGTCAGCGACGCCAGCATCTGGATGCGGCTGCCCGACCTGTTCGCCGGCCTGGTGTGCTGGCTGCTGCTGTCCCGGGAGGTGCTGCCCCGACTCGGCCCGGCGGTGGCCGCCAGCAAACCCGCCAACTGGGCCGCGGCGATGGTGCTGCTGACCGCCTGGATGCCGTTCAACAACGGCCTGCGCCCCGAGGGCATCATCGCGCTCGGCTCGCTGGTCACCTATGTGCTGATCGAACGGTCGATGCGCTACAGCCGCCTGACGCCCGCGGCGCTGGCCGTCATCACCGCGGCGTTCACCCTCGGCGTGCAGCCGACCGGGCTGATCGCGGTGGCCGCGCTGGTGGCCGGCGGCCGCCCGATCCTGCGGATCCTGGCCAAACGCCGCCGCATGGTCGGCGGGACGTTGCCGTTGCTCGCGCCGATGCTGGCCGCCGGCACCATCATCCTGACCGTGGTGTTCGCCGACCAGACGTTGTCGACGGTGTGGGAGGCCACCCGGGTCCGCGGCAAGATCGGGCCCAGCCAGGCCTGGTACACCGAGAACCTGCGCTACTACTACCTGATCCTGCCGACCGTCGATGGCTCGCTCTCGCGCCGCTTCGGTTTCCTGATCACCGCGCTGTGCCTGTTCACCGCCGTGTTCATCATGTTGCGCCGCAAGCGGGTTCCCGGCGTGGCGCGCGGGCCGGCGTGGCGGCTGATGGGCGTCATCTTCGGCACCATGTTCTTCCTGATGTTCACCCCGACCAAGTGGGTGCACCACTTCGGGTTGTTCGCGGCGGTGGGCGCGGCGATGGCCGCGCTGACGACGGTGCTGGTGTCGCCGGCAGTGTTGCGCTGGTCGCGCAACCGGATGGCGTTCCTGGCGGCGGTGTTCTTCCTGCTGGCGTTGTGTTTCGCCACCACCAACGGCTGGTGGTACGTGTCCAGCTACGGTGTGCCGTTCAACAGCTCGATGCCGAAAATCGCCGGAATCACGGTCAGCACAATGTTTTTCGTTCTGTTCGTGCTTGCCGCGGTGTACGCGGCCTGGCTGCACTTCGCGCCGCGCGGCAGCGGGGAGGGCAGGCTGGCCCGGTCGCTGACCAGCGCCCCGGTGGCGCTGGCGGCCGGCTTCATGGTGCTGACGTTCGTGGCCTCGATGGGCATCGGGATCGTGCGCCAGTACCCCACCTACTCCAACGGATGGTCGAACGTGCGTGCCTTCGCCGGCGGCTGCGGGTTGGCCGACGACGTGCTCGTCGAGCCTGACCCCAACAACGGGTTCATGACGCCGCTACCCGGCGAATACGGTCCGCTGGGTCCGTTGGGCGGCTCCGGTCCCATCGGCTTCTCCCCGAACGGGGTGCCCGAACACACCGTCGCCGAGGCGGTGGTGATGAAGCCCAACCAGCCCGGCACCGACTACGACTGGGACGCCCCGACCAAGCTGAAGACGCCCGGCGTCAACGGCTCGACGGTGCCGTTGCCCTACCAGCTCGACCCCGCCCGGGTGCCGCTGGCGGGCACCTACACCACCGGCGCGCAGCAACAGAGCAGGCTGACTTCGGCGTGGTATCAGTTGCCTAAGCTCGACGACGCTCATCCGCTGGTGGTGATCACCGCCGCGGGCAAGATCACCGGCAACTCCGTGCTGCATCACTACACGACCGGGCAGACCGTGGTGCTGGAATACGCCCGCCAAGGCGCCGGGCCGTTGGTGCCGGCCGGGCGGATGGTGCCCGACGACCTGTACGGCGAGCAGCCCAAGGCGTGGCGCAACCTGCGGTTCGCGCGGGAGAAGATGCCGGCCGACGCGGTCGCCGTGCGCGTGGTTGCCGAGGACCTGTCGCTGACGCCGGAGGACTGGCTCGCGGTGACCCCGCCGCGGGTGCCCGAGCTGCGGTCGCTGCAGGAGTATGTCGGGTCCACGCAGCCGGTGCTGCTGGACTGGGCGGTCGGGTTGGCTTTCCCCTGCCAGCAGCCGATGCTGCACACCAACGGCGTCACCGAGATTCCGCGGTTCCGCATCACCCCGGACTATTCGGCCAAGAAGCTGGACACCGACACCTGGGAGGACGGCGTCAACGGCGGCCTGCTGGGCATCACCGACCTGCTGCTGCGTGCGCACGTGATGGCGACGTATCTGTCCCGGGACTGGGCTCGCGACTGGGGGTCGCTGCGCAAGTTCGACACGCTGGTAGACGCGCCGCCCGCGCGGCTGGACCTGGGCGAGGCCACCCGCAGCGGGTTGTGGTCGCCGGGACACATCCGGTACAAGCCTTAGCGGGGCAGCGGCGGCGACTGGTTGATGACGGCACCGCCCGCGTCCAGCGCCTGCAGCTGGTAGTAGCCGCCGCCGCTGCCCTGCAGTGGTATCGGGGTGTCGTAACCCGCCCAGTCAACCGTGGTCAACGGCGTCATGGTGGTGCTGTCCGGGCCGTGCAGCAACCGCCAGCGGCGCACGGCGGTGGCACCGTTCCAGATCGCGCGGGCGGTGTCGCCGGTCAGCACCAGTTGCGGGGGCACGACGGGATCGCCGGTCCAGACGTCGAGAAACGCGCGGTAGGTGCCGTCGGCCAACGTCGCGTCGTAGACCAGTTCGCCGTCGGCGCCGAACTCAGAAATGCGACCCGCGGTGCCCCAGCCAACGAACGTGTGCCCGCCGGGAAGCGGTTGCAGGTTCCCCATGGCGCCGGCGCTGAGGTTGCCGGGGTGTGGCTGCGCGCGGACGAGAGTGGCTCTGCGCGCGGCGAAGTCCAGGTGGATCCATTTCAGGCTGCTGGGCACCGTTCCGCCGCCGGGCTGGGCGCGGCTGCCTTCGAAGTGGTTGTCGAACAATGTCAGCGTGTCGGCGGCCGGCATCGCGGCGTCGTGCTGGAAGGCGAACTCGACACCGTCGCCCAACTCGAAGGTCGAGTGTCTGCCACCGAGTTGCCAGTTGATCGCACCGCTGCGCGCATCCACATTGAGCACGGTGGACAGCGCGCGCATGCTGATCAGCAGGTTGCCGGCGGGATCCAGCGCGATCGAGTTCATGTGGTACGGGTCGAGCACCTGCCCCGCGGTGTACCTGGCCGGGGAGTCGGCGACCGGCACATGGCTGAGCGCGTCCCATCGGAACAACGTCTTCTTCGCCGCGACGTCGACCACCGTGGCGATGCAGTTGTAGATGCGGCCGTCTCTGGGTCCGCCGATAGCCGTGAGGTCCGTCGTCACCTCTTGATAGGCGGTGATCAACGCGTGCCCGTCCGGCGTGAGCCGGAATTCATGGATGTCCGACGACAGATCGCCACCGGGGGTGACGGTGGCGATCAGGTTGTAATGCTCGTCGGCGATACAAGCGACGCCGACGCCGTGGCTGCCCACCTTCAATCCTTGCCACCAGGTCAGCACGGGCCGGCCCTGCAGAGTTTGCACCCGCAGGTTGCCGCCGGTCTGCCCGGGCGGCAGTTCGCTGTGCCAAACCACTCTCCCGCGCCGGTCGGCGACGACGAGTATCGAAGTGTGTGGGGCACCGCTGCCCGGGTTGGCGGCAGTGGTGCCGGAGACGAAGAAAATGTGGCCGGGGGAACCACCGGGGTTGTCGACGTTGACGGTGTAGCCCAAGGACCTCGCCGAGACCTCGATCCCTCCCGGCGGAGGCGGCGGGGGTGCCGACGGCGCAGCGGCCAACCGGTCGTTTTGCGTAGCGCACGCCGCCGCGCCGCCGGCTACCACCACGCCAGCCGCGGCGCCGAACTGTCGCCTCGTCATCCCGGCCGGCACCCGGTTATTACACCAGGGGTGCACATCGGATCCGGATGAAACACTGGGATGCATGTGGTGGTGGACGCGTCTGGGCATCGCCACGCTGGTGGGGTGCCTGGGCGTCGGCTGTGCGGCGCCGCAACCAGGCGGTCCCGGTTCGGCCGCGCGGTCCCACTACGTCGCGCTGGGCGACTCCTTCGCAGCCGCGCCGGGCGTGCCGGAACCGGCCGAACCCCAGGGCTGTCACAAGTCGACCAACAACTATCCCACCGTGCTGGCCCGACGACTCGACGCTGCGTCTTTCCGCGACGTCACCTGTAGTGGCGCGACGACCGACGACATCTACAGCCGGGCCCAGCAGACCGGGGACGGCCTGATGCCGCGCCAACTCGAGGCGCTCAGCACGACCACCGAACTGATCACCATCACCATCGGCGCCAACGACGTCGGACTCGCCGGTGACGCCGAATCCTGCGAAGTCGAGGCGTCGAATCCGCGTCCGTGCACCGGCAAGTTCGTCGTGGGTGACGTCGACCGGATTTCCGGCCTGATCGACGCGCAGGTGCCGGTGTGGTCGACGATGGTCGACGAGGTCCGGGCCAGGGCGCCGCGCGCCCGGATCATCTTCGTGGGATACGGGTTGCTGATACGCCCGGGCGGCTGCTATCCCGAGCAGCCCATCCTGCCCCACGATGCGAACTATCTGCAGGCCAAGATCGACGAACTTGGCGACCGGCAGCGACAACTCGCCGCCGCCAAGGGCATCGAGTACTTCGACACCCGTCCGCTGTCGCGGGGCCACGACATGTGCGCCCCGCCCGCCGACCGCTATGTCGAGGGGTATGTGACGCGCAATCGGGCGGTGCCGTTGCACCCCACCGCGCTGGGCGCCGTTGCGGTCGGAAATGCGCTTACCGACTATCTGGTCTTGACCGAAAACCAATAATTGACGGCGCGGCCAATTGGTCGCCGGGTTTTTGTTAGTTTGGTAAAGCAACCTCGCGCCGAGGTGTCACAATCCGCTGGTCAACGGCCAGAACAGCTGGTTTCGAAGCGCTTAGACATTTGGTTTACAAGAATGGCGATTAACATCGCCACCGCCTCAAGTCTGCCTTCGAATCTCGATGGTTGAAAAACGCAAATCCGGTCAATAGACAGTTCGGGATCGGGCTCATTCAACACGAAATGGTAGGCAAATGCGCTCGTTGAAACGGTTGGCAACGTCCGTAGTGACACTGACGGTCATGGCCGCCTCCGGGATGACGCTCGGGACCGGAGCGGCGTCCGCAACCTCACGGGTGCCGATGAATCCAGACCTGCGCAACTGCGACTACAGCCTTGTCAAGACCGCGCTGATCCGGCCGAAGACGATCCTCGGGCGCGGCACGGCCGACTTCCGTGTCTCCGGGTCGACGGTCGTCGCCGACGTCGACATGGTGATCGCCAACAACGGGGGCGGACACTACGACGTCGGGGTGATCCAGGTGCCCCGGCCGTCGTCGGCTACCTGCGGGCCCGGGGATCCGGGCACCACGTTCGCCGGCTTGGACACCGACGCCGCCGGGGTCGGGCACGTGACCATTACCGCGCCGCTGCGGCAGGGCACCACGGGGGTGTGGGTGATCGTCGAGTCGCCGAACCCGAACAGCCAGATTCCGGGCGAGTTCTACACCACGGAATTTCTCGCGCCCGTCTAGTTCCGATCTGTAATACCGTCGCGGCATGACCCAGTACGACTCGCCATACGGGTCGGAGGCCGTGGATCGGCTGCCGTTCTCGACACCGGAGAAATCGCAGCGGTATCAAACCGAGCGATACGGCGGGGCGACCGGTCTCAACTGGTATCTGACCGACCCCACGCTGCAGTTCATCACGGCCTACTACCTCACCCCCGACGAGCTCGCCGTCGTCGAGCCCCACCTGGTAGACATCGGCGCCCTGATGGGTGGGCCGGTGACGCGCTGGGCCGACGAGACCGACCGCAACCCGCCGCGCTTGGAACGCTACGACCGGTGGGGTCACGACATCAGCCGGGTCGTGATGCCCGAATCGTTCATCCAGTCCAAACGTGTTGTCCTGGAAGGCCAGCAGGCGTTGCGCCAGGCCGCCCGCGGCGCCGGATTCAGTTCGTCGCTGCCGATGTTCACGGCGAACTACCTGCTCGACCAGGCCGACATCGGCATGGGTTGCGCGCTGGGCACCGGCGGCGGGATGGTGCAGTCGTTGGTGGCGGCCTACGCCCCGCCCGACGTGCGCGACCACGTGCTGGCCAAGTTCGACTCCGGGGAGTGGGCCGGGGAGACCGCGCAGCTGCTCACCGAGCGCACCGGCGGTTCGGATCTGGGCGCGCTGGAGACCACGGCGCGACGCTCCGGTGACGCGTGGCTGCTCAACGGCTTCAAATGGTTCGCGTCGAACTGCGCCGGCGAGGCGTTCGTGGTGCTCGCCAAGCCCGAAGATGCGCCCGACTCCAGCCGCGGGGTGGCCAACTTCCTGGTGCTGCGCACCCGCCGCGACGGTTCCCGTAACGGGGTCCGGGTACGGCGACTCAAGGACAAGCTCGGCACCCGTTCGGTGGCCTCGGGCGAGGTGGAGTTCGTCGACGCCGAGGCTTTCCTGCTCTCGGGTGAGCCGTCGGGTGAAGCCGGGCCGTCCGACGGCAAGGGCCTGGGCCGGATGATGGAGCTGACCAACGCGGCGCGGCTGGGCATTGCGTTGTTCGCACTCGGTAACGCGCGCCGCGCGCTGGTCGAATCGCTGTGTTATGCGCGGCAGCGGCGGGCGTTCGGCGCGGCGCTGATCGACAAGCCGTTGATGCGGCGCAAATTGGCCGAGATGATCGTCGACGTGGAAGCCGCGCAGGCGCTGGTGTTCGACGGCCTGGGCGCAGCCAACCACCGTCAGCCGCGCCGCATCCGGCAGCGCATCGCGGTGCCGGTCACCAAACTCAAGGTGTGCCGGCTGGGCATCACCGCCGCCTCCGACGCGATCGAGATCCACGGCGGCAACGGCTACATCGAAACCTGGCCGGTGGCAAGGCTTTTACGCGACGCGCAGGTGAACACCATCTGGGAGGGCCCGGACAACATCCTGTGCCTGGACGTGCGGCGCGGCATCGTGCAGACCCGCGCGCACGAGTCGCTGCTGACCAGGATGCGCGATGCGGTGTCGGTGTCCGACGACGACCCGACGACCGCGCTGGTGGCCGACCGGATCGACGACCTCGACGCGGCGATCACCGCGTGGGAGAAGCTGGACGGCGACCTGGCCGAAGCGCGCCTGTTCCCGCTGGCCCAGTTCATCGGCGACGTGTACGCCGGTGCGTTGCTCACCGAGCAGGCGGCGTGGGAGCGGGAGGCGCGTGGCGGCGGCCGCAAGGCGCTGGTAGCGCGGTTGTATGTGCGGCGCTACCTCGCCGATCGCGGGCCGCTGCGCGGGATCGACGCCGATTCCGACGAGGCGCTGGACCGCTTCGACGAACTCGCCGACGGGACGTTGCGACTCCCCCGCGAGCAGACGTAAAAGCCCCCAAATTCGGCACGAATTAGGGGCTTTTACGTCTGCTCGCGCAACCTTGGGCTAGACCGGGATCAGGCCGTGCTTGCGGGCCAGCCGGGCCCAGTTCTGCTTGTCCCGCAACAGGTGCATCGACCTGCGCAGCAGCAACCGGGTCTCGTGCGGGTCGACCACCGCGTCGATGAACCCGCGTTCGGCGGCGATCCACGGGATCGCCATGTTGAGGTTGTAGCCCTCGATGAAGTCCTTCTTGATCTGCTGGGCCTCGGGCGTGGTCGGGTCCGGGAAGCGCTTCATCAGCAGCTGCGCGGCCCCTTCGGCGCCGATCACGGCGATCCGCGCGGTGGGCCAGGCGAAGTTGAAGTCCGCGGTCAGCTGCCGCGAACCCATTACCGCATACGCGCCGCCGTAGGACTTGCGGATGGTGATCGTCACCTTCGGCACGTCCGCCTCCACGACGGAGTACAGGAACCGGCCGCCGCGCTTGATGATGCCGCGCTTCTCCTCCTCGGCGCCCGGCAGGAACCCGGGGGTGTCCACCACGAACACCAGCGGCAGCTGGAAGGAATCGCAGAACCTGATGAACCGCGCCGCCTTGTCCGAGGCTTCGTTGTCGATGGCCCCGGACAGGTACATGGGCTGGTTGGCGATGACGCCGACCGGGCGCCCGTCGATGCGGGCGAACCCGGTGATGATGGCCGGTCCGTGCTGCGCGGCGACGTCCAGGAAGTCGCCGTCGTCGAAGATGCGCAGCAGGATCTCGTGCATGTCGTAGGCCGCGTTGTCGGAGTCCGGGACGATCGAGTCCAGCTCGAGGTCCGTCGGGGTGACCTCCGGTTCCAGTCCGGGATTGATGACCGGCGGCTTGCCGAAGCAGTTCGACGGCAGGAACGACAGGAACTCCCGCACGTACTGGAAGGCCTCGGCCTCGGAGTTGACGACCTGGTGGATGTTGCCGTAGCGGGCCTGTGCGTCGGACCCGCCGAGTTCGTCGAGGGTGACGTCCTCGCCGGTGACCTCGCGGATCACGTCGGGACCGGTGACGAAGAAGTAGCCCTGGTCGCGCACCGAGACCAGCAGGTCGTCCTGGATCGGCGAATAGACCGCACCGCCGGCGCACTTGCCGAAGATCAGCGAGATCTGCGGCACCACCCCGGACAGCGCCTCGTGACGCTGGCCCAGTTCGGCGTACCAGGCCAGCGAGGTCACCGCGTCCTGGATGCGGGCGCCGCCGGAGTCCTGGATACCGACGATCGGGCAGCCGACCATCGCGCACCACTCCATCAGCCGGGCGACCTTGCGGCCGAACATCTCCCCGACGGTGCCCTGGAACACCGTCTGGTCGTGGGAGAACACCCCGACCGGGCGGCCGTCGATCAGCGCGTGCCCGGTGACGACGCCGTCGCCGTACAGGGCGTTGGGATCACCCGGCGTCTTGCACAGCGCCCCGATCTCGAAGAAGGTGCCGGGGTCGACCAGCGCGTGCACGCGGGCGCGGGCACTCGGGATGCCCTTCTTGTCCCGCTTGGCCGCGGCCTTCTCCCCACCGGGCTCTTTGGCCTGTTCCAGACGTTCCCGCAGCTCGGCGAGCTTCTCGGCGGTGGTGTGAAGTACCGGTGTCTGCTCTGTTCCCGTCACTGCGTGCCTGCCTCGGTCGTCGGAGCTCTAGATCTCTTTCAGGGCGCGGCTCATGTGCTCGCCGACCTTGGCGATGATCGGCTCGTCGATGGCCTGGATGTGCTCGCCACCGATCTGCACGACTTCGAGGTCGGACACATACTCGCCCCAGCCGCCGTCCGGCTGGCGGACGGCATACCGCGGCTCGAACATGATCGCGTCGTCATGGTATCGATCGGCCATGTAGAGCGTGACGTGGCCGTCGAACGGCTGGATCTCGGCGGTGTCGATCGCCCGGTTGTCCAGGTAGGACGTGCGCTGGTGCTCGATGATCCCGGCCGGGATCTGCACGCCGCTCTGGCTGATCGCGTCGAGCACGAACCGCACCTGGCCCTCGTCGTCGAGCTGCTCGAGGTGCTCGTACGGGATCGCCGGGACGGTGACGTTGAACGTCTTCTCGGCGAACTTGGCGTACCGGTCCCAGCGCTTGCGGATCTCCTCCTTGGTCTGCGGGATCTCCTCGCCGGCGCGTACCGCGTCGATCAGACCCACGAACCGGACATCCTTGCCCTGCTGCTTCAGCCCGATCGCACACGCGTAGGCCAGCACCCCGCCCAGCGACCAGCCGACCAGGATGTAGGGCCCGTCGCCCTGCATCTCGATCAGCTTCGGGACGTACTGCGCGGCCCGCTCCTCGATCGACCCCTCGACCCGTTCGAAGCCGTACATCGGTGTGTCCGCCGGCAGCCGGTTCAGCAGCGGCTCGTAGACCACCGTGGATCCGCCGGCCGGGTGGAACACGAACACCGGCGCGGCGTTGCTGCCCTCGGGACGAGGCCGCAGGGTGCGCACGAAGCCGTCGATCACGCCGGCCTCCAGGTACTCGCGCACCTTGTCGGCCAGCGCCTCGATGTTCTCCGAGCTCAGCACGTCCTCGACGGTGATCGGCCCTTCGGCGCGCTCGGACAGCCGCTGGGCCAGCTTGGCGGCCTTGTCCTCGTCTAGCTTGGGCAGCGGGTTGAAGATGCCGCCCGCGGACTTGCCGGTGACGATCGCCCAGGTGGCGAAGACGACGCGCTCGGCCGCGTCGCGCGGCGGCACGTCGGAGTTCAGCGCCTTGGCCACAGCCTCCTGGCTGAGCGCGTCGGCCGCCGCCGCGAGGTTGGTCCCCGCGGGTCCCGAGGGGTCGGTCGGGGGCGGCGGAATGGTCACGTCCGACGGCGGGGGCTGGGTCTCGGGCTCGGCCTGCGGGTCGGGCGCCGGCGCCGCCGCCGTGGCGGGCGTTGCGCCGCTGAGCAACTCGGCCTGCGCGCGGGCGATCTCCTCGGAGGTCTGCGTTTTCTGCTGCTCGTGCAGCGCCTCGACCTCGTCGCGGTGCTCGACGGCGTACTCGATCAGCTTCTCGACGTTGTACAGGTTGGCGTCGCGCACCGCGGTCAACTGGATCGGCGGCAGGTCGAAGTCGTACTCGACGCGGTTCTTGATCCGCACCGCCATCAGCGAGTCCAGGCCGAGTTCGATCAGCGGCACCTCCCACGGCAGGTCCTCGGGCTCGTAGCCCATGGCCGCGCCGACGATGGTGCCCAACCGCTCGGCGATGGTCTCCCCGGACTCCGGGGACCATCGGCCGACGTCCGACCGCAGGTAGCGGTTGGTCAGGCTGTCGGAGAGGGTCTCGGCGTCGTCTTCTTCGACGGGCGCCGCCTCGACCGCGACGGGACTCGCGATCGAAGTGCCGGCGCCGACGGCGGCGGGCAGCACGGATTCGGCGCCGCCGCGGGTCAGCAGCGCGTCGTAGACCAGCGTGAAGGACTCGTCGATGCGGGCGTGCACCTGCACCGAGGCGCCGTTGGGGTGCCTGGTCAGCGTAGTCACCAGCCGGGCGCCCTCACCGGGCACCGCGCGTTGCTCCGCGGCGGTCAGCTGCGCGTCCGGCAGCACCGCGCCCGCCGCGGCTTTGACCAGCGCGGCCAGGTCTGTCTTGTCCCGGGGCGCGTACTCCCACACGTGCCGCCCGTCCGGCAGCGCGACGTGGTTGCCCGGCATCAGCACCGAGCTGTCGCCGGCGAAGTGCGCGTCGAGCCAGTGCTCTTTGCGCTTGAACCGGGTCGGCGGGATGTTCGCGTAATCTTCGGGGCCGCCCGCCCGGGTGAACAGAGTCCGCACGTCCAGGTCGTGGCCGTGTACGAAGAGCTGCGCCATGGTCGAGATGATCGACTCGACCTCGTCCTGCTTGCGGGCCAGCGTCGGGATCAGCTGCGCGTCGTGCAGACCCGCGTCCGCGGTGGTCAGCCCGACCTGCATCAGAGCCACCGGGTTGGGGGCGAGCTCCAGGAACGTGGTGTGCCCGCTGTCCACGGCGTTGCGGATGCCGTGGGTGAAGTAGACGCTGTGCCGCAGGCCCTTCTTCCAGTAGTCCACGTCGTGGATCGGCTCGCTGCCCGGCTTGATGTAGCGGCCCTCGTGCACGGTCGAGTAGATCCCGGCCGTCGGGCTCGTCGCGTTGATGCCCTGCAGTTCGGCGGCCAGCTCGCCCAGCAGCGGGTCCATCTGCTGGGTGTGGCTGGCGCCCTTGGTCTGGAACTTGCGGGCGAACTTGCCCTCCGATTCGGCGCGCGCGATGATCGCGTCGACCTGCTCGGGCGGGCCGCCGATCACGGTCTGGGTCGGCGCGGCGTAGACGCACACCTCCAGGTCCGGGAAGTCGGAGAACACCGTCTTGATCTCGTCGGCGGAGTACTCGACCAGCGCCATCAGCCGGATGTACTCGCCGAACAGCATCGCCTCGCCCTCGCCCATCAGGTGCGAGCGCGAGCAGATGGTGCGGGTGGCGTCGCGCAGCGACAGACCGCCGGCGAAGTACGCCGACGCCGCCTCGCCCAGCGACTGCCCGACCACCGCCGCCGGCTTGGCGCCGTGGTGCTTGAGCAACTCGCCCAGCGCGATCTGGATCGCGAAGATGGTGACCTGAGTGGTCTCGATGCCGTAGTCCTGGGAGTCATCCAGGATCAGCTCCAGCACCGAGTAGCCCAGCTCGTCCTGGACCAGCGCGTCGACCTTCTCGATCCACTGCGCGAAGACCTCGTTGCGCAGATACAGGCTCTTGCCCATCTTGCGGTGCTGCGCACCGAAGCCGGCCAGCACCCAGACCGGGCCGTTGGTGACCGGGCCGTCGACGCTGAACACGTTGGGTCGTTGCTTGCCCTCGGCGATCGCGCGCAGCCCCTTGACGGCTTCTTCGTGGTCGTGGGCCAGCACCACAGCGCGGGACCGGCCGTGGTTGCGCCGGGACAGCGAACGCCCGATCGACTCCAGCGACGACGCCTGACCTTCGGGGCTTTCCATCCAGTCGGCGAGTTCGGCTGCGGCCACCTTCTTGCGGGAGGTCAGGAACGCCGACACCACCAGCGGGATCGCCGGCGGTGGAAGTTCTTGTGTCGCAAGCTCTTCCAGAGCGGCGGCCTTGAGCGCCAACGCCTCTTCGGTGACGCCGGGCAGCTCCGGTTCGTCGTCCTCGGCCGCCGCCGGCCCGTCACTGATGATCTCGCCGTATTCGTCGAACCGCAGCGAATGACCCTGCCCGTCGGCCAGGTCGCCGCCGGCCGAGACCACCGCGGCCTGCGGCGCGGTCTCCGGTTCGGGCTCCCGCTCGATCACGTCGCGGGGCAGGACTTCGCGCACCACCAGGTGCGCGTTGGCGCCGCCGAAGCCGAAGCTGGACACCCCGGCCAGCGCGAAGCCGCTGTAGCGCGGCCAGTCGGTCGGCTCGGTGACCACTTTCAGCCGCATCGCGTCGAAGTCGATGTAGGGGCTGGGACCGGCGAAGTTGATCGACGGCGGTAGCTTGTCGTGCTGCAACGCCAGCACCACCTTGGCCATGCTGGCCGCGCCGGCGGCCGACTCCAGGTGTCCCACATTGGTTTTCACCGCGCCCAGCAGGGCCGGCCGGTCCGCCGGGCGTCCCTTGCCGACGACGCGGCCCAGCGCCTCGGCCTCGATCGGGTCGCCCAGGATGGTGCCGGTGCCGTGCGCCTCGATGTAGTCGACGGTGCGCGGGTCGATGCCGGCGTCCTTGTAGGCCCGGCGCAGCACCTCGGCCTGCGCGTCCTGGTTCGGGGCGATCAGACCGTTGGACCGGCCGTCATGGTTGACCGCGCTGCCGGCGATGACCGCCAGGATCTGGTCGCCGTCGCGGCGGGCGTCGTCGACCCGCTTGAGCACCAACATGCCGGCGCCCTCCGAGCGGGTGTAGCCGTCGGCGTCCGACGAGAAGGACTTGATCCGGCCGTCCGGCGACAGCACCGCGCCGATCTCGTCGAATCCCAGCGTCACCATCGGGGTGATCAGCGCGTTCACCCCGCCGGCGACGACGACGTCCGCTTCGCCGTTGCGCAGCGCCTGCACGCCCTGGTGGATCGCCACCAGCGAACTGGAGCACGCGGTGTCCAGCGTGACCGACGGACCGCGGAAGTCGTAGAAGTAGGACACCCGGTTGGCGATGATCGAGCTGGCGGTGCCGGTGATCGCATACGGGTGGGCGACGGTCGGGTCGGACACGGCCAGGAAGCTGTAGTCGTTGGTGGAGGCGCCGACGTACACGCCGACCGCCTCGCCGCGCAGGCTGGACGCCGGGATGCGGGCGTGCTCGAGCGCCTCCCAGGTCAACTCCAGCGCCATCCGCTGCTGCGGGTCGATGTTGTCGGCCTCGGTCTTGGCCACCGCGAAGAATTCGGAGTCGAAGCCCTTGATGTCTTTGAGGTAGCCGCCGCGGGTGCGGGCCTTGGCGACCCGCTCGGCCAGCCGCGGCTCGGCCAGGAACTCCGTCCAGCGGTCCTCCGGGAGGTCCGTGATGGCGTCGCGGCCTTCCAGCAGCGCCTGCCAGGTCTCGTCCGGGGAGTTCATCTCGCCGGGCAATCGGGTGGACAGGCCCACGATCGCGATGTCGACCCGCTCGGCGGGTCCGTTGCGGGTCCAGTCGGAGTTGTCGGCGCCGTCGTCTTCCCGCTCCGGCTCGCCCTCGATGATGCGGGTGGCCAGCGACTCGATCGTCGGGTGCTGGAACGCCACCGCCACCGACAACGTGACACCGGTGAGGTCCTCGATGTCGGCGGCCATGGCCACCGCGTCCCGCGAGGCCAGCCCCAACTCGACCATCGGCACCGACTCGTCGATGTCGTCGGGTGACTTGCCGACGGCATTGCCCACCCATTCGCGTAGCCAGCGGCGCATCTCGGGGACGGTCAGGTCGGTCTTGCCCCCGGTCGACGGAGACTCGGTGATGTCAGACATTGCTTACCTTGTTCGGTTCGTTTCAGTCGTTGGTGGCGAAGGCCGTCGGAGACCCGACGCCGCTGCGCAGGCTGCCGTCCAGGTAGGCCGTCCGGCACGCGCGGCGCCCGATCTTGCCACTCGAAGTACGCGGAATCGTCCCCGCCGACACCAGCAACAGGTCGCGCACGGTCACGCCGTGCCGCACGGCGATGGCCGCCCGGATGTCGTCGGCGATCGGTTGGTACTCGAGCTTGTGCGTACCGGCTGCGCGCTCGGCGACGATCACCAGTTGCTCGGAGGTGTCGTCGGGGTCGGCGCTCAGACCGGTGTGCGGGTCGTCGAAAACCTGCTGCGGCAACTGGTTGGCCGGGACGGAGAAGGCCGCCACATATCCGGTCCGTAACGCCTTGCTGGCTTCCTGCGCCGAGTACTCGAGGTCCTGCGGGTAGTGGTTGCGGCCGTCGATGATGACCAGGTCCTTGATCCGGCCCGCGATATAGAGATGCCCGTCGTGGTAGGTGCCGTAGTCGCCGGTGCGTACCCAGAGCCCGTCGTCCGCGGCACCCTCGGCGTGCGACTGGGGCACGCGGGACTTCAAGATGTTCTTGAAGGTCTCCGTGGTCTCGGCTTCCTTGTTCCAGTAGCCGACGCCCAGGTTCTGACCGTGCAACCAGATCTCGCCGACCTGCCCGTCGGGCAGCTCGCTGGCCGTGTCCACGTCGACGATGACCGCCCACTCGTCGACGCCGATCTTGCCCGCCGAGACCTGGGCGACGGCGTTCGGCGCGTCCGGGGCCACCTCCACGAAGCGCTGGTTGTTCAGTTCCTCACGGTCGACGTGGATGATCCTCGGCGGCTCGTCGTGGGGGGTGGTAGAGACGAACAGGGTCGCCTCGGCCAGCCCGTAGGAGGGTTTGACCGCCGTCTCCGGGAAACCGTAGGGACGGAACGCGTCGTAGAACTTGCGCATCGACGCCGGTGAAACCGGTTCGCTGCCGTTCAGAATTGCCTTGACGTTGCTCAGATCCAGCGGCGGCTCGCCCTCCTTGGGCACTCCCCGCACCGCGGCATGCTCGAACGCGAAGTTCGGTGCGGCCGAGAACACCCCGCCGGTCTCGCCGGGTTTGCGGGCCAGCTCACGGATCCAGCGCCCGGGACGGCGCACGAACGCGGCCGGCGTCATGAACGTGAAGCTCTGGCCCAGCACCGGCGCGCACAGTGCGGTGATCAGGCCCATGTCGTGGAAGAACGGCAGCCAGCTCAGGCCGCGGTCGCCTTCCTCGCCCTGCAGCGCAACCAGCGTCTGCAGCACGTTGGTGGGCAGGTTCAGGTGGGTGATCTGCACACCGGTCGGGGTGCGGGTGGAGCCGGAGGTGTACTGCAGATAGGCGATGGTGTCCTCGTTGGCATCGGTTTCCTGCCAGGTCGCGCCGACTTCGGTCGGCACCGCATCCACGGCGATGACACGTGGCCGTTCCTTGGCCGCGCGGGCGCGGATGAACTTGCGCACCCCCTCGGCCGATTCGGTGGTGGTCAGGATCGTCGACGGAGTGCAGTCGTCGAGCACGGCGTGCAACCGGCCGACGTGACCGGGCTCGGCCGGGTCGAACAGCGGCACCGCGATCCGCCCGGAGTACAGCGCACCGAAGAACGAAACGAGGTAGTCCAAGTTCTGCGGGCACAGGATGGCGATGCGGTCACCGGGTTGGGTGACCTGTTGCAGCCGGGCACCGACGGCGCGGTTGCGGGCGCTGAACTCCGACCAGAGGATGTCGCGTTCGACACCGTCGCGTTCGGTGGAGTAGTCCAGGAACCGGTACGCGAGTTTGTCGCCGCGCACCTTCGCCCACTTCTCGACGTGTTTGACCAGATTGGTGTTAGCCGGGAACCTGATCTTGCCGTTCACGACGAACGGGTTGTGGTAAGCCATTTTCTCAAGCTCTCCTGTCACGAACTCTCTGTGTCACCGGCTTTGCGGCGGGTACTCCAATACGGGCTAGCGGGCGCCGACGTCGAAAATCTGCGCGCGATATGACCGCGACCCGCACCCCGCCGGGGTCTGTCGCTGCCAACCTCGACCCAACCGGGTCAACCACATGCTCTTAGTTTTCTCTTAATGTTAAGGGGCGCGTAGCGGCGCACCAAATCACAAGGTACGCCTGATCCCGCTCGCTACCGCCGCGCTACGGAGTGTGTCTAACTGCCTTGTCGGCACACCGCTCACCCGTGCTTGGGATGCGGCGCCTTGTCCAGTACGCCCTGCGCCCAGTTCAACGTCCACTGGGTGGCCGACTGCCCGTCCGAACTCCAGAAATCGGTCGTCGCGTACAGCGCGTGGATGGGGTGCCCCGCCCCCCCGGCCAGCGTATTCAGCGTGGTCGGAAGGTTGGCCGGGCTGAACGCTTCCTTCGGCGCGGCGCAGATCAGGTCGCCCTCGGCGCAGATCTCGTTGGTGCGACCGTTGAGCGCGCCGAACCCGCCCGGCCGTGGGCCGGTCATCGTCAAGCCCAGAGTGGCCAGCACCGGCACCTCGTGCAGGGTGACCTCAGCACCCACCCCCGGCGGCGTGGGCGGAATGTTGTTACCAACCTCACCTTGTCGGCGACCGTCGGCGATCAACGTCACACCGAGAACCAGGTCCTCGTCGACGGGACCCTGACCGTTGCCGATGTTGTTGGCGATGTCACCGGCGATCACCGCGCCCTGCGAGAAGCCGATGATCACGTAGCTGGTCAGCGGGCACCGGTTGTTCATGTCGGTGATCGCCTTGACCGTGGCGCGGGTGCCTTCGGCGCGGCTGTCGTCGTACTTCATCTGGGTGTCGCCGGACAGCGGTCGTTGAAACTCCGCCGTGTACGGAACGGTGTAGGTCTGAACCCGGCTCGCGGGGAACTGCTGGCTGATCGGCCCGGTCACCTTGAGCAGCAACGCCAGCGGGTGCAACGTGGGGTTGAACGGGTCCTCGGTCGGCGAGGACTCCCAGGTGCCCGGCACGGACACCAACTGCACGTCGGGACAGGAGGCGTCCTGGCTAGCCGGACGCGGCTTCTTGTGCTGCGACGAGGTCGTCGGCCCGGTCGGCAGCACGCCCGGGGGCACCGCGCTGGGCGGCACGTCGCGATGGCGCAGCATCATCACCCCGGCGGCGATGACCATGGCCACGACCAGGGCCATGGAGGCGGCCGCCAACCAGGCGAGGCGCTTGTGTCGGCGCTGGCGGGCAGTGTTGGCCATGTTCTCCTGCTAACAGAGTCCGGTACGGGAGGGCGAGTGCTGTCCGGGGCATGCGCACCGTCGCGCCCTACCCGCACCCGCCTTTACACGGTACCGGCCCGCAGGCTCAGTCAGATCGTGGCGACCCGCTGCACCCGGCCACGCCGCTCACACCAGCGTGGCGACCCGCTGCACCCGGCTACTAGCGAATCGCGCCGACGATGTCGCCGGACATCGCGCCCAGCTGCGCCGCCCACGAACCCCAGCCGTTGTCGCCGCCGCCCGGGAAGTCGAAGTGCCCGTTGTGCCCGCCGACTTCGCGGTAGTGCTGGTAGAACGAGCGGCTGTTGCCCATTGCGGTGTCCGGAGTGCCGAGCATCGCAGCGGGGTTGCTGGCACCGCCGCTGGTCGGGCTCCACACCCAGACGCGGGTGTTGTTCGCGGCGAGCAGCGCCTCGTGCACCCACGGGTCATGCCACTTCCAGCGACCCAGCTGTGGGGCTCCCCACATGCCGTTGCCGTCCACGCCGCCGAACTGCTGCAAACCGGCCAGAATTGCGCCGTTGCTGAAGGTTTCCGACGGGTAGAGGAACCCGGACAGCGAGCCGGCGAAACCGAACCTGTCGGGATGGAAGGTCGCCAGCGCCATCGCGCCGTACCCGCCCTGAGAGGCGCCGACTACGCCGTGTCCGCCCGGCGCCAGACCTTTGTTGGCGGCCAGCCAATCCGGCAGCTCACTGGAAAGGAATGTGTCCCACTGCTTGCTGCCGTCCTGCTCCCAGTTGGTGTACATGCTGAAGGCGCCCCCGGCCGGGGCGGCCACCGAGATGCCCTTGCCGGCCAGGGTGTTGAACGCGTTGCCGGCGGTGACCCAGTTGCTGACATCGGGGTTGGCGTCGGCCGCGTCCAGCAGGTACACCGCGTGCGGTCCACCCGCCAGGAAGGCCACCGGGATGTCTCGGCCCATTGCCGCCGACGGCACCATCAGGGTCTCGTACGGGGCTGCCTTCGCTGCACCCGGACACGTCCCCGCCACCACACCGAACGTGATCGACAGCACCGCGACGCCGAGCAGCCGTAGCAGCAACGACAGACCCCTCATGTCCACCTCCACCGTGTCCACCTACCGGAAGGTAGCTAACCACACCGGTATCGACGGGATAAAGGGGCGCTAACAACCAACGGCGGCGACCCATAGGTCGCCGCCGTCAGTTGCGTGTTGCCTGGCGCGGGTTTAGGTGCCCGCGGTCGGAGCCGTGGCCGCGGTGGCCGGGCCGGCGCCGGGGGTCGCACCCAGCGTGGACTGGATGTCACCCTTCATCGCGTTCAGCTGCGCACCCCAGTACGGCCAGTCGTGCGTGCCGTTGGCGTCGAAGTTGAACACCGCGTTGTGGCCACCGGCCGCGTTGTAGGCGTTCTGGAACTTGATGTTGCTGTCCCGAACGAAGCCCTCGAGGAACTTGGCGGGCAGGTTGTCGCCACCCAGCTCGGACGGCTTGCCGTTACCGCAGTAGATCCAGATGCGGGTGTTGTTGGCGACCAGCTGGCCGACCTGCAGCGTCGGGTCGTTGCGGGCCCACGCCGGGTCGCTCGTCGGACCCCACATGTCGTCCTTCTTGTAGCCACCGGCGTCGCCCATGGCCAGACCGATCAGCGACGGGCCCATCCCCTGCGACGGGTCCAGCAGCGCCGACAGCGAGCCGGCGTAGATGAACTGGCTGGGGTGGTAAGCGGCCAGGATCAGCGCGGACGAGCCGGCCATCGACAGACCCACCGCGGCGCTACCGGTCGGCTTGACCGACTTGTTGGCGGCCAGGTACGCGGGCAGCTCGTTGGTCAGGAAGGTCTCCCACTTGTAGGTGGTGCAGCCCGCCTTACCGCAGGCCGGCTTGTACCAGTCGCTGTAAAAGCTGGACTGCCCGCCGACCGGCATGACCACAGCCAGACCCGACTGCAGGTACCACTCGAATGCCGGGGTGTTGATGTCCCAGCCGTTGAAGTCCTCCTGAGCGCGCATGCCGTCGAGCAGGTACAGGGCCGGCGCGTTGGCGCCACCGCTCTGGAACTGGACCTTGATCTCGCGGCCCATTGCCGCCGAAGGCACCTGCAGGTACTCCACCGGGAGGCCCGGACGCGAGAACGCACTCGCGGTCGCCGAGCCGCCGACGAAACCGACCAGGCTCGCGAGCAGGGCCGCACCCACGGCTCCCACAGCGAGTCGGCGCGGCATACCCGTCACGGCGCCACGAAACCTGTCAACAAGCTTCATTCCTTGCTTCCTCATCCTCATCCTTGTGCGCGTCCTTAATGCATCGTCTTGCTTGGGGGCGCGTCCCGAATTGGGTCAGACTGCACGCACGCGGCGCTGCAGTGCTTCTGTAGTCAACCACATCTTCCGGCACCGGCTCTCCTCCAGGGAGTCGCTGGGCGCCTCCATCGGCGCGGTTTCGGTGTGATCGACAACGTTGAAAACGCATCCGAGATCGGCGTTTCCGCATGTGCCCGTCATCGGGTGGCCGCTGGTGACGGCTGAAATGACAGTTTGCTATCAGAGTCGGAACCGCGGTCGTGGGCCCCGCGGCACGGAAATCGGGAAAAAAATCTTGGCGATCGCGTCACTCACGAGGAGGCGCGGCCGGTACGTGCGGCACCTCGAGTCCGCACTTGATCAGCGCGTTGCGCGGGATCCGGTCGATGCGGTACTGGGTGAACTCGTAGGCGTGCAGCACGTTGGACACGAAGCGGCGCACGCTCATCGGGGCACGTACCGAGTTCAGCACAGCCTGGGTCTCCGGGCAGCGCAGCGCCGCTTCGGCTTCAGCCACCCACTGGGGGTCGAGGTAGCCCGGGATGCCCGGCGGCCACTTCACCCACGGCCCGTCGGCCACCACCCAGTCGGGGAACAGATTCTTGTCGTGGCCGATCCGGCCGTGCTTGAGCCGTTCGGTGTGCGCGGCCAACGGGTTCGCCAGCCCGATCTGGTCGATCACCCGGACGTCCAGGCCGACGTTCATGCCCAGCATCCCGAGGTTGGTGAAAAACACCGCGTGCTGCGGCTTTTGGTCTGCCGGGATGCCAGGGGCGCTGCCCGGCGGGATCATCGGCACCAGATCCCATCGGGTGTAGTTGCCCGACGGCAACAGCAACGCGCCTCCCGGGGTGTTGTCGAGCGCGACCAGCACGGCGGCCATCCGCGGGTAATCCAGGTAGTCGGCCGCGGTCAGCGGATGCGCGCGCCCGGTTGCCTGGGCGTAGAAGCGCCGCTCGTCGACGATTCCGGAGTACGTGACGTGGGTGGCGTCGTCACCCATTCCGGGGGAGTTCGCCGCCCACAGCGACCATCCGGCCACCCCCAGCCACAGCGCGCTGACCGCGCCGGCCAGCCAGTAACCGGTCTCCCGGCTGAAATCCTTGCCGTCGGGGATCATCACCGGGATCACCGCTACGGGTGCCAGCAAACAGAACACCGGTGTCAGCAGTACCCGGGCGTGCATGAAGTCACCGCCTTGGCGGATCCAGTAGAACCCCTGCAGCAGGCCGCTGACGACCATGAAGATCACCACGGCCGCCGGACTCTGCACCGACCTGGCTATCCGGCCGTAGTCGGGCGCCAGCGCGGGCCGGATGAACGACCGCCGCCGCCGCGCCAGCATCAGGATGACTCCCAGCGGGACCAGCAGCACCAGCGGAAGCCAGAGCAGATAGGGCTGGTTGAAGTTGGCCAGGTAGATCAAGCCCTGGGACAACTTGTCGCCGGCGGCGTCCTTGGCCAGGGCGGTACTGGGCACCAGCAATCCGTAGTAGCCCATCCGAAAGATCTGGTAGCCGACCGGCAGCAGACCACCCGCCGCCACGATCAGCGCCCGGTCGCGCCAATTGCGCGCCGCGATCAGCAACATGATCAGCGCCACCCCGCCGATCAGCGCCAATTCCGGCCGGACCAGCACGCTGCATCCGGCGACGAAGGCCAGCGCGAGGATGAAGGCCCAGGCCTGGGGGCGGACCCGCAGCGGCTGCGCCCAGCAGACCATCATCCACCACAGCAAACCCAGATAGGCCAGTACCAGCCCGTTCTCCAGACCCGAGGTGGCGAAGTCGCGGGCCGGCGGCAGCGCGATGTAGACGAGCGCCCCGGCGGGCAGCATGATCGCCCGCCGGCCCCGCAGGCTCGGTGCATACAACCGCGCCGTGCCCAACATCAGCAGGACGACGCCGAGCACCGACAGCGTCAGCGCCGCGGCCAGCGCGACGTACTCCAGGCGGACCGGCTCGCCCAGCCAGCTGATGACGTACAGCAGATAGGTCCAGACCGTCGAGGTGTTGGCCTCGACGCGTTCGCCCATGTTGAACACCGGCCCGTTGCCGGCCAACAGATTCCGCACCGTGCGCAGCACGATCAGTCCGTCGTCGGCGATCCAGCGTCGTTGCCAGGCCCCCCAGCCGAACAGCACCGCGACCACCGCCACGCTGATCCACAGGCTGACCCGGACCATGACGGTGTAGGGAAAGGCGGGCCACTTGACGCGCCGGACCGCCGGCCGGCGAGCCAGCGCAGCCTGCTGGAGCGCGCGGAACCGTTCGCTAGCCGAAAGCAACAGCAGCACCCACTGTTGCGATCCACGCCAGCGCCAGCAGTTGCAGCACCCGGTCGCGCAGCGCGATGTCCTCGGGCTCTCCGGCCAGCCCGCCGTCGACGTCCACGGCGTAACGCAGGATCGCGATGGTGAACGGGATCATCGACACCGCGTACCACGACCCTTTGGCGCCGTCGCGCTCGAACGCCCACAGCCCGTAGCACAGCACCACCGCGGTGGCCGACATTGTCCAGACGAATCGCAGGTAGGTGCTGGTGTAGCTTTCCAGCGACTTGCGGATCTGAGCCCCGGTGCGTTCGGCCAGCTGCAGCTCGGCGTAGCGCTTGCCGGCCACCATGAACAGCGATCCGAAGGCGGCCGTCAGCAGGAACCATTGGGACAGGTGGGTGTCGGTGGCCGCGCCGCCGGCGATGGCGCGGATCAGATACGCCGACGACACGATGCAGACGTCGATCACCGCTTGGTGCTTGAGGCCGAAGCAATACCCCATCTGCATGACGAGGTAGACCGCCATGACGACCGCCAGGTTCGGCGTCAGCCAGTACGAAATACCGAGCGAGACGACACCCAGGACCACCGCCAGGGTGTAGGCCAGCCATTCGGGCACCACCCCGGCCGCGATCGGCCGGAACCGCTTGGTCGGGTGTTCGCGGTCGGCCTCGACGTCGCGCGCGTCGTTGACCAGATAGACCGCCGAGGCCGCCAGGCTGAACACCGCGAAGGCCACGCCGACCTTGGTCGCCATGTCCAGCCAGTCGTAACGCTGACCCCGGCCCGCGGCGGCCAACGGCGCGGCCAGCACCAATACGTTCTTCACCCACTGCCGCGGCCGGATCGCCTTGATCACACCGGTGACCAGGTTGCCGGGCGGTCCGGTCTTCTCGGCCAGGTCTTCGCTCATCGCAGCCACCTTTGTCGAACCGTGCTGTCCACCCGCACGGTTGCCGCGGCGACCCCGGCGCCCAGAGCCACACCGGCCACCACGTCGCTGGGATAGTGCACGCCCAGCAGTATCCGGGACAGCGCCATGGGCGGAATCAGTGCCGCCGGCAGCGGCAGCCCGGTAGCGCGGCGCAGCAGCAGCGCCGCGGCCGTCGTCGACGTGGCGTGCGCGGAGGGGAAACTGAGCCGGCTGGGGGTGCCGACGTTGACCGCGACGGCGGGATGTTTGGGACGGGTGCGTCGCACCACCCGCTTGACCACGACCGCCGCGGCGTGCGCCGCGAACGCGCCGGCCCCGGCCACGACCCAGTCGCGGCGGCGGGCCGGCGACAGGATCGCGCCCACCAGCGACACGATCAGCCAGCCGATGCTGTGCTCGCCGAAGTGCGACAGCGCACGCGCCGCGCTCAGCGCACCCGGCCGATCTGCCAGCGCGGACTGGACGGCCACCATCGCCGCGATCTCCCCCGACGGCGGCTCCCCCGACGGGACGGCTTCAGCCATGACGCGCTGCCGCGTCGGCCGGTAGCAGCACCGACTCCCACTTCTGCTTGCTGGACAGCACCGGCAGCGACTCGCGGTACAGCCGGCGCATCTCGTCGAACCGGCGTGCCAGCTGGCGCTGGCGGCGCAACGACTGCGCCAGCAGCGCGAACATCTTGGCCCGGTCGCGCTGCCGGTAGACCACACCACAGCCGTCGGCGGTGGTGACCGTGACGCCGTCGACCGTGCACAACCGGAACCAGCGCGCGTCCTGGGTCGGCACGTTGTACTCGGGCCGCTGATGGGCCGCGGGATCGGCGGCCTTGAGGTTGTGCAGGATTCCGCGCGCCAGCCGGTAGCTGATCGTCACCGGATTCACCGGCGGCTTCATGGCTTTGCTCTGGTGTGCCGGTGGGGGCAGCTCGCTGGCGGCCGGCAGCACCACCGCGTCCGGGTACTCCTTGCGCAGCCGATGGACCTCCGGCAGGGCGGATTCCAGGATGGAGAAGATGTGCTCCGGGCCGGCCAGGAAGTCGTCGATCGCCCGGTTCTGAATCGCCACCGTCGAATATTCAAGGCAGGCAAGGTGTTTGAGCGTCGCCTTGAGGTGGCTGCGGACAAGGCCGGAGACGTCACCGTCCCAGTGCATGGCCGCCACCACCAGCCGGTTGCGCAGGTGGAAGTAGGCCTGCCAGTCGATGGCGTCGTCCTTGTCGCTCCACGCCATGTGCCAGATCGCCGCGCCGGGCAGCGTGACGGTCGGGTAGCCGTGCTCGGCGGCACGCAGCCCGTAGTCCGCGTCGTCCCACTTGATGAACAGCGGCAGCGGCTGGCCCAGGTCCTCGGCGACCTGGCGCGGGATCATGCACGTCCACCAGCCGTTGTAGTTGACGTCGATGCGCCGGTGCAGCAGCTTGCTCTTGTCCTCGCTGTCGTTGAGCGGGTACTCGGCGAAGTCGTGGTCGTATTCGGCGTGCGGGGCGGCGGTCCACATGAAATTCGACTGGTCGACGACCTCGCCCATGATGTGCAGGTGCGACGGCTCCTGCAAGTTCAGCATCTGCCCGCCGACCAGCATCGGGGTCTTGGCGAACCGGCTCATCGCCAGCACCCGCAGGATCGAGTCCGGCTCGATGCGGATGTCGTCGTCCATGAACAGGATCTGTTGGCAGTCGGTGTTTTTCAGCGCCTCGTACATCACCCGGCTGTAGCCGCCGGAGCCACCGAGGTTGGGCTGGTCGTGAATCGACAGCCGGTTGCCCAGCCGCTCGGCCGCGGCCGGGAAGTCCGGGTGGTCACGCACCTTGCGGGTGCCCTGGTCGGGCACGATCACCGCGCCGATCACCTCGTCGACCAACGGGTCGGCGGTGAGGTCGCGCAGCGCGTTGGCGCAGTCGGCGGGCCGGTTGAAGGTCGGGATCCCGACCGCGACGTTGGCGGTTCCCGGCGCGGGCACGGCCGCGTACCAGCCACCGCTGCGCAGCGTGACCGCGGTGTCGGTGGTGATGTCGAACCAGATCCAGCCGCCGTCCTCGAACGGCTTGAGCGCGACCTCGATCTCCAAAACCGCGGGGGCGTCCTCGGTGCCGCCGAAGGGGTGGCCCTCGATGTAGATGCGTGCGCCGGTGGCCTTGGTCCGGTAGACGTCGACGCGTCCGGCTCCGGTCAGCTCGACCCGCAGCACCACCGAGGTACAGATGGACCAGCGCCGCCAGTAGCTGGCCGGGAACGCGTTGAAATAGGTCGCGAACGACACCTCGGACTCCGCGCCGATCTGCAACGACGTGCGGCTGGTGGCGTGGGCGCGACGTGCGTTGGTGGTCGATTCCTCCAGATACAGCTTGCGCACGTCGAGGGGCTCACCGGGACGCGGCAGGAGGATGCGGGACAGCAGACTGACGGCGGTCATACAGATGTTTCCTCGATTAGCGGCGCGCCGTCGCGAAGGTGCGGCGCGACGACGTTGTCGTACATGCTCAGAGCGCTGGCTATGGCCATGTGCATATCCAGATATTGGTAGGTGCCCAATCGCCCGCCGAACAGCACCTTCGATGTCGCGGTCTCCGACTTCGCCCGGGCCCGATAGGCGGCCAACAGGGCGCGGTCGGCCTCGGTGTTGATCGGGTAGTAGGGCTCGTCGTCGTCTTCGGCGAACCTCGAGTACTCGCGCATGATCACCGTCTTGTCCGTCGGGTAAGTGCGCTCGGTGTGGAAATGGCGGAACTCGTGGATGCGGGTGTAGGGGACGTCGGGGTCGTTGTAGTTCATCACCGGGGTGCCCTGGAAATCCCCGATCGGCAGCACTTCGAGTTCGAAATCCAGTGTGCGCCAGCCCAGTCGGCCCTCGGCGTAGTCGAAGTAGCGGTCCAGCGGACCGGTGTACACCACCGGCGCCTCGGGATTGTCCCGGCGTAGTGCGTCGCGGACGTCGAACCAGTCGGTGTCCAGCCGGACCTCGATGCGGTCGTCGGCGGCCATGTTCTGCAGCCAGGCGGTGTAACCGTCGACGGGCAGGCCTTCGTAGGTGTCGCTGAAGTAGCGGTTGTCGAAGGTGTAGCGCACCGGCAGCCGGGTGATGTTGGCCGCGGGCAGTTCTTTGGGGTCGGTCTGCCACTGCTTGGCGGTGTAGCCCTTCACGAAGGCCTCGTAGAGGGGACGGCCGATCAGCGAGATGGCCTTCTCTTCCAGGTTCTGCGCGTCGGCGGTCTCGATTTCCGATGCCTGCTCGGCGATCAGCTGCCGCGCTTCCTCCGGGCTGAAATAGCGGCCGAAGAACTGCGACACCAGACCCAGACCCATCGGGAACTGGTAGGCCTGCCCGTTGTGCATCGCGAACACCCGGTGCTGGTAGTTCGTGAAGTCGGTGAACTGCCGCACGTAGTCCCACACCTTCTTGTTCGAGGTGTGGAACAGGTGCGCCCCGTACTTGTGCACTTCGATCCCGGTCTGCGGCTCGGGCTCGGAATAGGCGTTGCCGCCGATGTGCGGGCGGCGCTCGACGACGAGAACCCGCTTGTCGAGTTGGGTCGCCACGCGCTCGGCGATCGTCAGGCCGAAAAATCCGGAGCCGACGACGAAGAGGTCATAGCGAGGGGAAGAGTCGAAGCGCGTGGACATCGGTTGCCTAGGGTATCGGACCTGCGCGCCGAAACCCGACTAGGCGGGTCGCGCGGGGCCGGGTTTTCCCAGGTACGCGAGCACGAAGCGGCGGGCCGCCCGACGAACGTCACACCTGTGAACCACTCGCCTCACGATTCGGTATCGCCACACCAGTCACACCAATCCCACTCGTACCATCGGTGGTGCGGGTTTACTGCCTGCAGCCAAGACATATTGAGGAGACTTCCGTGCCGAACCGTCGCCGACGCAAGTTCTCGACAGCCATGAGCGCGGTCGCCGCCCTGGCAGTCGCAAGTCCGTGCGCGTACTTCCTGGTCTACGAATCGACAGCCGACACCAAGCCGGTGGAACACCACGAGTTCAAGCAGGCAGCTAACGTTGCCGACCTGCCGGGCGAGCTGATATCCGCGCTCTCGCAGGGGCTTTCGCAGTTCGGTGTCAACTTGCCGCCGGTGCCCGCGCTGGGCGGCAGCAGCTCCCCCAGCACCGGCCTGGGCACCGCCGGGCTGGGCACCAGTCCCGGCCTGGCCAGTCCTGGTCTCGGCGGGACCAGCCTGACGCCGGGCCTGTCGCCGAGCACGCCGGGGTCGCTGGCACTGCCTGGCACCACCGTGTCGCCGACGACCGGGGGCGCGGGCGTCAACCCGGCTCTGAGCAACCCGGGTCTGACCAGCCCGACCGGGGTCGCGCCGGGTCTCAGCCCGGCCACCGGCCTGAGCCCGGCCGCCGGTGCCGCCACCGGTGAAGTTCCGATCTCGGCGCCGGTCGGTCTGGACCCGGGCGCCGACGGCACCTATCCGATCCTGGGTGACACCTCTGGCCTGGGCGGAGCCGGCACCGGGCTGGCGCCGGTCAGTCCCGTGGCCTCGGGAAGCAGCGGCGGAGGCGGCGGCCTGGTCAGTGACCTGATGCAGGCGGCCAACCAGCTGGGCGCCAGCCAGGCCATCGACCTGCTCAAAGGCCTGATCATGCCGGCGCTCATGCAGGGCGTCCAGGGTGGCGCGGGTGCACCGGCAGCTGCGGGCGCCGGCGCCACACCGGCACTGCCGGCGGTTCCCGGCATCCCCGCCGCAGCTGCCACCGTGCCCGGCGCCGCAGCCGCGGCGGTCCCGGGTGCCGTGTCCGCCCTGCCCGGCGCGGCGGCCGCATTGCCCGGGGCGGCGGCCGCGGTTCCTGGGGCGGTAGCCGCAATACCCGGCGCGGCCGCAGCCATCCCGGCGGCAGCCACGGCCGCCGTACCCGAGGCGCCACCCGTCTAGCACGCCGCAGAACCTGTCACCTGACGACACCGCAGAGTCCCCTCTGCGGTGTCGTCGACATGTTTCTGCCGTAACTGCCGTGTCGCCTCATAAGAAACACCAGACACACACGTAACATCGGCTGATGCCTCACGGTCGGGCTCCGACGATGCTGCTCACCGCGTTCGCGGCGACGGTCGTCATCGCGTCGTGGCTGTTGATCGGCCAGCCGCACGACACCCGTCCGGCGCCGGCGACCGGCGACACCCAGCTCGCCGAGCAGCCCCTGGTGGGTCTCGGGGGAGGTGTGACCGTCCGGGAACTCTCCCAGACCACGCCGTTCTCGCTGGTCGCCTTCACTGGTGACCTGGCCGGGACCTCGACCCGGGTCCGCGCCCGGCGGTCCGACGGGTCGTGGGGACCGTGGTATCAGACGGAGTACCAAACGGCGGCGCCGAACGGCCCGGCGGCGCCCGACGATCCGCGCAGTACCGATCCTGTGTTCGTCGGCACCACGACCGCCGTGCAGATCGCGGTCACCAGACCGACGGATGCGCCGGTGACACAGGCGCCGCCCGCACCCGCCGACCGGGGCGGATTGGGCTATCGACCGGCCAGCAGGGAACAACCGTTCGGGCAGAACATCTCGGCGATCCTCATCTCGCCACCGCAGGCCCCGGCCGAAATCCACCCGACCCCACCGGCTGGGGTGACGATGCCGGGGCAGGCCCCGCCCATCATCAGCCGCGCACAGTGGGGCGCCGATGAATCGTTGCGTTGCGGCAGCCCGCAGTACGACCGGGCGGTCCGGGCCGGCGTCGTCCACCACACCGCGGGCAGCAACGACTACTCGCCACTGGAATCGGCCGGCATCGTCAAGGCGATCTACACCTACCACTCCAAGACCTTGGGCTGGTGCGACATCGCCTACAACGCGTTGGTCGACAAGTACGGGCAGGTATTCGAAGGCAGCGCCGGCGGGCTGACCAAGCCGGTGGAAGGGTTCCACACCGGCGGATTCAATCGCGAAACCTGGGGTGTGGCGATGATCGGCAACTTCGACGACGTGGCGCCCACCCCCATCCAGTTGCGCACCACGGGCCGCCTGCTGGGCTGGCGGCTGGGGATGGCCGACGTCGACCCGAAGGGCGCGGTGGAACTGGAGTCAGAGGGCGGTTCCTACACGGTGTTTCCGGCCGGTGCGGTGGCCAAGCTGCCGGCCATCTTCACCCATCGCGACGTCGGCAACACCGATTGCCCGGGCAACGCGGCGTATGCCTTGATGGACGAGATCCGCGACCTCGCAGCGCATTTCAACGATCCGCCGGAGGAGCTGATCAAGGCGCTGGAAGGCGGCGCGATCTATCAGCGCTGGCAGGCGATGGGTGGCATGAACAGTGTGCTGGGTGCCCCGACGTCACCAGAGGACGACGGTGCCGCCGGATCGCGGTTCGTCACGTTCGCCAAGGGCGCGATGTATTGGTCCGAGGCGACCGGCGTGCAGCCGGTCACCGGCGCCATCTACGACGCCTGGGCGGCCCAGAGTTACGAACGCGGCCAGCTCGGGTTGCCCACCAGCGCAGAGATTCAGGAACCGCTGCGCATCACCCAGAACTTCCAGCACGGAACGCTCAACTTCGAGCGGCTCACCGGCGACATCACCGAAGTCGTCGACGGGATCACCACGCCCCTGTCGACACAACCGCCGAGCGGTCCGAACGTACCGGACGAACACTTCTCGCTGCCCGCGCATCCACCCAACTAGTCTGGCCGGGTGCCCGAAACCCCGTACCTCACGATCGATCTGGACCGGGTACGGGGCAACTTCTGCGCGCTGCGCAACGTACTGCCCGCCGCC
Source organism: Mycobacterium sp. NGS59 (assembly GCF_059812345.1). Classification (NCBI taxonomy): domain Bacteria; kingdom Bacillati; phylum Actinomycetota; class Actinomycetes; order Mycobacteriales; family Mycobacteriaceae; genus Mycobacterium; species Mycobacterium sp. NGS59. The sequence goes on along the minus strand of NZ_JCALCN010000006.1, from coordinate 181,340 downwards.
CAGATCCGCTATGCCGTCAAGGCGAACCCGGCTCGGCCCATCCTGCGTGTGCTGGCCGACGAGGGCGCGGCGTTCGACGTCGCCTCCGTCGGTGAGGTCGACGCCTGTGTTGCGGCCGGTATCGACGGCACGCGGCTGGCGTTCGGGAACACCGTCAAGAAACCGGCGACGGTGGCCTCCGCATATGCCGGCGGGGTGCGGCGTTTCGCCTTCGACTCCGAACACGATCTGGCCGTCATCGCCGAGCACGCCCCCGGGGCAGAGGTGGAATGCCGGATAGCGCCTGCGTTTCCGTCATCGGTGACACCGTTCGGCCACAAGTTCGGGTGTGCGCCACAGGCGGCTCCCGGTCTGCTGCGTCGTGCGGGTGAGCTCGGGCTGACAGCGGCGGGGGTGTGTTTCCACGTCGGTTCGCAGCAGCCCCAGCCTTCTGCCTGGGAGTTGGGCATTCGCTGTGCGGCAACCATTTTCGATGCGGTCGGCGTACTGACGACGATCAACGTGGGTGGCGGGTTTCCTATTGGGTACGCGGCGACGGCACCGGAACTTTCTGAGATTGCAGATGTCATCACGGTGGCCATCCGAAGCTATTTCGGCTCGCGCACACCACATCTCGTGCTGGAGCCGGGCCGGGTGATCGTGGGATCGGCTGGGACCATCTCGTGCGAAGTGGTGTCGGTGCGCACCGGAACCGACGGACGGCGTTGGGTTTATCTGGACATCGGTCGCTACGGCGGTCTCGCCGAAACCGAGAACGAATACATCCGCTACCGGCTGCGGACGCCTCGTGACAGCGACCCGGTGGCGGACGCCGTGCTCGCCGGCCCGACCTGCGACGGCGACGACGTGCTCTATCAAAATTATCCGCTGCCGGTCACGCTGCGTCCCGGTGATTCCGTCCGCATCGAGGACGCCGGCGCATACACGACCAGCTACGCGTCGGTGAGCTTCAACGGGTTCGATCCGCTGCCAACGTATTTCGCGCCGGGCGGGGAGACCGGACGGACGATCGTCGAGCCGCTAGGCCCTGGCCTGACTCGGCATTGGGAATTGTCCGACGTGCTCTGCGACGTCCGAACCGACTATCAGCACCTCGTTATCGGCCGAACTGCCCAGGGCATAACACTATTCAGCGACGGTGACCGGCAAAGCACGGAGCTGAGCCAGCTGGTCTACCACGAGGCGCTTCTGGTCCCGGCGTTGCTACTGGCCGACAAGGTCGAGCGGGTACTGATCATCGGCTCCGGTGAGGGCGTGGTGAGCCAACTGGCCGTGGCCGCCGGGGCCACCCGCGTCGACCACGTCGACATCGACCGCACAGCGGTGCGGCTGTGCGCCGAACACTTGCCGTACGGCTACACGATGGACGAATTACATAGAGCGGAAAGGGGACTCGGTGCGGTCACCATGCACTACGGTGACGGCTGGGACTTCGTAGAGCAGGCCTCCGACCTGTACGACATCGTCGTAGTCGACCTTCCCGACGAACGAACCGCGCCGGCGCAGCACAACCGGCTGTACGACATCGGCTTCCTGCAGCGGTGCCGTGAGATCGCCGGCGTTGCGGTCGGTCAGGCGGGTTGCCCGACGCTGTGGCGCAACGACACCTTGCGCTCCTCGTGGCGGCGCTTCGGCGAAACGTTCGACACCGTAGTGTATTTCGGTAGCGACGAGCACGAGTGGGCGTTTCTGTCCGGCTTGTCGCAACCAGTTGGGCAGGACCCGGTAGCGCTCATGTCGGCACGGCTCCCGGGGCTGGCCTACCGTCCCCGCACCATCGATGCCGCCGCACTGACGGCTAGCAGCGTTCCGCCGATGTCGTTGCGCCACTAGGGTTCTTCGTCGTCGTCGGGTTGGACGGGTTTTTCGGGGTGGTGCATGCAGTTGATGCGGGGTTGGCCATAGTCGAGGTTTTTGGGTGGAATCCATTCGGTGCGGCCGCGGGTCTTGCGGGTGGTGTATTTGCGTCGTTCGACCATCCGGTTGTGCGGTGCGCAGGCCAGAGTGAGTTCGTCGATGACGGTGCGCCGTGTTTTCAGCCAAGACTCCACGTGATGGACCTGGGTCCAGTAGCCCTTGACGGTGCAACCCGGGCAGGTGCAACCCCGCTCCTTGGACAGCAGCACCAGCCGCTGCTCGGGGGAAGCGATCCGTTTGCCGTGATAGAGAGCTTTGGTTTTGTCCTTGTCGAACACCGCCAAATATTGGTAGGCATGCGAGGCTTGGGCGATCACATCGGCCATCGGCAACAAGGTGCCTCCCGCGGTCAGCCCGTGCCCGGCGCCGGCTTCGAGTTCGGCCAGGGTGGTGGTGATCACGATGCAGGTCGGCAACCCGTGATGGCGACCCAGCTTCTTCGACATCAACAACGCGCGCAGCGCGGCCAGCAGCCCGTCGTGGTTGCGCTGTTCGGCGCTGCGGGCATCGCGCTGCACCGCTTCCTGCGGGGCGCGTCCGTCGACGGTCGGGTGTTCGTCTGCGGGGTTACACATGCCCGGGGCGCCCAGTTTGGCCAGCACCGGCTCCAGGGTGGCCCGCAGCTGCGGGGAGATCAGACCGGTGAGCTTGGACGTGCCATCGGACTGCTGGCGCCCGATGGTGATGCCGCGTCTGCTGCGGGCCCGCTCGGCCTCGTCGGCTTCGTCGGGCACGAAGTCGCCGTCGGGCTTGAGACAGTCCTTGAGCACCTGGGCATATTCGGCCAGTTCATCGGGGCGAAACCCGGTGGCCACCAACACCAGCTTGGCTTCGGCATCAGCGCGGGTGGCCACATCAACGGCCTCGGGCAATTTCTTGAAGAACTTGCGAATCACCGAAACCTGTTCGCTGCCGATCAACCCTTGGCGCTCAGCGGCGGCGGTGTGGGCCAGCACCGGCTCCAGCGGCTCACCGGTCAACGCGCGGCGCGGACCCAGATCGGCGGCCTCGGCCACACAGCGGTCAGCTTCGGACTTACTGATCCGCAACCGGTTGGCCAACGCCACTGCCACCGTGCCGCCCAACTCCTCATTGGTCGCGGTCTCCACGAGCTGATTGACGATCACATGACCAGGCACCCGCAATTTGCGCACCACCCGCTGCAGGCGTTCCCGCACCGCCAACGACCCGGCCGTATCCAGCCGGTCGAAACTCAACCCACACGCCCTATCGGCGAATGCCTCCAGCCCGCCGAGAACCTCCTCGATCTCCGCGTCCGTGCTGGCTGGCATACCGCTGATTTTACGAACCGGCACCGACAAGCACGCGAAGCCAAAGACCAAGCTGTGCACAAACATTCAACTGTGGATAAGGGCTGATGCGGATCCCGACCGGTCGACATCCCGCAATAGCGCCGGACGTTCGGTCACCGTCCGCACATCGTCGACGCACTGAATCACCGAATTTCCCACGAGCGCGGGCCTCGCGACTTACGCTCAGATTGAATTCATAGTTTGTCGCGGGGAGGTCAGCGCCGTGTCATTTGTGGTCACCACGCCGGACTGGGTAACGACGGCGGCCGGAAGTCTGGCGAATCTCGGCTCGACGCTGCAGGATGCGGCGGCCGTCGCCGCCGTCCCCACCACCACAGTCGCGGCGGCGGCCGCGGACGAGGTGTCGGCCGCGATCTCGGAGCTGTTCGGGGTCTTCGGGCGAGAATTCCAAGGCGTCAATAGCCAGGCCGCGGCATTCCACGCCGAGTTCGTGCGCCTCCTCGGCGCCGGTTCGGCGGCATACGTGAGCGCCGAGATCGCCAATGCCGGACAGGCTTTGGCAAGCGCTCTCCCCAGCGCTGCCCCGGCCGTTCCGGGCGGCGCCTACGGCGAGCTGGTGGTCAATACGGCCACCAATTTGCAGGCCCTCGGCGGCGCATGGGCCGCTGATCCGTTCCCGTTCGCCCGGCAGTTCCTTGCCAACCAGCAGGGTTACGCGCTGCAGATCGCCACGGCTGTTGCCAACTTCCCTGCCACACTGCCGCAGTTGCCGGCCGCCATAGAAGCGGCCGTTCAGCAGTTCTTGTCCTTCAACCCCGCGGCCTTCGCGCAGCAGTTCATCACCGTCCAGACCGGCTTCGCCCAGACGTTTGTGACGTCGGCGATCAACGGAACCGTCGGGTTGATGACCGGGCTGCCGACCTTCGCGACGGGTCTGCAGACGGCTTTCCAGACTTTGCTGACCGGCAACTACACCGGCGCGGTCTCTGATTTCGGGCGGGCAGGCCTAGGGCTGTTGGTCACTGGGATCGATCCCGGCACTGTGATCTTCGGTGGTACTGGGGTAACTCCTTTGCCGCCTTCGATTAACGTGACCGCCACTTTGAATCCCAGGGTGTTAGGTCCGTTGGGTGACCTCTTCGCCATCATGAACATTCCAGGACAGGAGGCGCAGTACTTCACCAATCTGATACCGCCGTCGATCCCCCGGCAGATTGCGCAGAACTTCACCAATGTTATCGATACCTTGACTGTTCCGAGCATTTCGGCATTCGCCACACTGGACGCACATCTTCTGCCTACCCCTGCGGTTAGCGCGTCACTGAGCACCTTCTTCGGGCTGCCCTTGGTCGCAACCTACGCGGCAGCGGGCGCTCCATTAGCAACGCTCAATGCGATAGCCGAGAGCGCGGAGACTTTCGGGCAAGCGCTGGCGACGGGGAACTATCTCGGTGCGGCGGCCACGCTGTTCGATGCGCCCGCCGTAGCGTTGAACGGCTTCCTCAACGGCAATGTCCCCATCGATACGACGATCAACCTTCCGGTGCCGGTAGTTGGCGATGTCGGACTCGTGCTGCACTTGCCGTCCGACGGGCTCCTCGTTCCTCCGCATCCGGTCACCGCGACCATCAATGTGCCGGCCATCAATGTGCCGGCCATCGTGGTGATTCCGCCACAGTCGATTCCCGTCACCATCCTGGGCACGCCGTTCTCCGGCCTGATCCCGCTCCTGGTGAACTACGCACCGCAGCAACTCGCCGCGGCCATCAGGCCCACCTAGAGAATCGCCACCGACACCACGATGCCCAGCGCGAACTGCGCCGCGGCCACCATGAGCGCCTCGTAGCTGAACTCGTCGGCGTAAAACAACGCATGCATGTCGATGCCGATCACCAGCGCGGCGATCCGCATCATCACCACCTGCGCCGTGATACCGATCAGCCCGAAGACCGCCGAGGCCAGCAGCCCTCCCGCCAGATTCCCCGACGACGAGTAGATGGCCACCACCACGATGAAGGCCATGCTGACCATGCCGGCCGCCGACACGATGATCGCGTTCGGCTTGCCGGCGTTGACCATCTTGCGCAGCGGGCCCGGGGTGGTCAGGTCGATGGCGTAGAACCCGACGACCATCAGCACCAAGCCGAGGATCGAGTAGAGGATGATTGCCGCAGCGCCACTGCCCAGCCAGCTCCAATAGTCCGAATGCGGCAGCGCCACAACGGTTTTCGTCATCGGTTCTCTCCGTTCACTTCAGCGGGATGCGATGCGGGACGAAGGCGGCGCCGTCGTCGGTGATGAGTCCGGCGGTCTCCCGGATACCAAGACCCGCCGACGTGTCGCCCACTATCCACGCGCCCAAAGCGGGCCGCATGTCGTCGAATTCCGGTAGCGGGTCCAACAATTGGTAGACGAAGCCCTCTTCGCCGTAGAAACCGCCGGTGGCGGTTTCCATCCCGGCGCCGACGATCGTGACGTTGGCGCCCTCCCGGCCCAGCTTGGGCTTGCGCACGTATTCGGTCAGTTCATGCGGATCGTCGAGGTAGGCGGGCAGCAAGTTCGGATGCCCGGGGTACATCTCCCAGAGCACGGCCAGGATCGCCTTGTTCGACAGCAGTGTCTTCCACAGCGGTTCGATCCACATCGTCTGCGGCAGGCCGGCCGCCACGTGCTTGCCGAACTGGTCCTCGAGCACCCATTCCCACGGATGCAGTTTGAACATCGCCCGGATCGGGTCCTCTTCCAGATCGACGAACCGTTCCAGCGCGGAGTCCCAGCCCACGTCCTCGATCAGTAGCCCGACGGTGTGAAATCCCGCCTCGGCCGCCGTCTCCTGCATGTAAGTAGTAGTGATCTGATCCTCGCCAGTCGCTTCGACCCCGGACCACGCGAAGTGTAATTCGTTGCTGGGCAACAGGTCACGGACCACCTTCCAGCGGTCCACCAGTTGTTCGTGCAGTGAGTTCCACTGATCGTCTTCCGCGAACTTGTCTTTCAGCCAATACCACTGCACGATCGCGGCTTCCAGCAGGGTGGTCGGCGTATCGGCGTTGTACTCCAGCAACACCGCGGGCCGTCGCCCGTCGTAGCGTAAGTCGAAGCGCCCGTAGACATGTGGATCGGAGCGGCGCCAGGACTCGGCGATGTGCGGCCAACTCCATTCCGGCAGACCGAAATCGGCGTACCGCTCCATGAGCACCACCTGCTCGACGGCGTTCAGGCACATCGAATGCAGCAACTCGACGTCGGCTTCCAGCGCCAGGATCTCGTCCATCTCGAACTCGTAGTACACCGACTCGTCCCAGTAGGGCCGGTCGGCGCCGCTGGCGTCACGCGCCGGTGTGCCGTACACGAGTCCTTGCGATTCGACGATCGACTGCCAATTGGGCCGCGGCTGTGTCCTGCCGCGTTTCACGAGCCGCCGCTCCCGCCCTTGCCGCCGCTGCCGCCGATGCCGCCGCGCTGAATAGTGCTGCCCGACTTGGTGGTCACCGTCGCGCCCTTGGGGATGGTGGTGGTGCCGCCGGACGGCCGTTGACCGACCGATCCCGAACTGCCGTAGTAGTAGCGGTAGGAGTGCCCGCCCCAGATGAAGAAGCCGTTCAAGCCCGGTGTGTGACCCGTGCAGTAGCTGTCGGGGACGATCACCGGCTGACCGTTCGGGTCATCCCGAACGCACTGGGCGGTCACGTGGCTCGGCGTCAGCAACCAGTACCCGACTCCCGCCACCAGCCCCACCACGCCGACCGCGGCGGCGGAGCCCATCAGGATGCGTTTCTGCCGCTTGCGCTTGGCTTCGGCCGCCAGCCGCGCCTCTTCGGCTTCGCGTTGCTGGTCCTCGTACTTCTGCCGGGCACGCAACTCGGCCGGGGTCGGAGGGCGGGGCTTCGTGGTGGCGGCGTCCTGAAACTGGATGCTGCCCAACGGTTTCGGCTTGGACGGGGCATCCGGCGGACGGGGCGACGGCGGCCTACCCGGTTCGGGACGGTTCGCTCCGAACGTGCTCTTGCGGGGTCCGCTCGGCGGGACCGGCGGAGTCGGTGGGGTGTTCGGCAACAGCTTGGGTGGTATCGGAGGTTTGGCCGGGTCCCGCGACTCGATCTTCCCGTGCGGTAGCAGCTTGGGAGGCGTCTCCGGCTTGGGCTGGTCGGTCCCGCCGGTTCCGGACCCACGGCCCTCGGGCTCACCGCCGTCCGGCGGGTCTGGTTCTGACCCCACTAGCTGCCCTCCGGTCCCGGAAACGCGAACACGCGGGCAGTCTCCCACACCGGACCGGAAATAATCCTCAAGACCACCAACGCTCCAGCACGCGGGCGACGCCGTCGTCGCTGTTGCGGGCCGTGACCTCGTCGGCGGCGGCAAGCGCTTCCGGGTGCGCGTTACCCATCGCGACCCCCAGGCCGGCCCGTACCAGCATCGGGATGTCGTTGGGCATGTCACCGAAGGCGACGGCGTCCGCGACGTCGATTCCCAGCGGTTCGGCGACCTCGCGCAGTCCGGTGGCCTTGCTGATGCCGCGCGGCACCACCTCGAGCAGACCGTTGTTGGTCGAATACGTCAGGTCGCCCTCGTCGCCGATCTGCCCGGCGAGCGCCGCAGCCATGTCCGCGCTGCGTGCGCCGGCCTTGCGGATCAACAGCTTGATCGCAGGCGCGCTCAGCAGATCCTCGATGGACACCTCGGTGTTGTCGGGGTTGAGCCACGCATGCTCGTAGCCCGGTGAGCTGACGAACTGCGGGGTGGCCGTGTCATGCGCGCGTTCCCCGATCCGCTCGACGGCCAGTCCCGCCCCCGGCAGGACCCGTCGGGTGATGTCGGCCAGCGCGGCCAACGCATCCACCGACAGCGTGCGCGCCGACACGACCCGGTCGTGTTCGGGATCGTAGATGACGGCGCCGTTGGCGCAGACCGCCATCGGTGCGAAGCCCAGGGCGTCGACGACCGGCCTGACCCAGCGCGGCGGGCGGCCGGTGGCCAGCACGAAGCGGGCGCCGCCGGCGACGGCGGCCAGCACGGCGGCGCGGGTACGCGGGGTGAGGGTCTCGTCCTCGTCGAACAGCGTGCCGTCGACGTCGCATCCGATGAGTGCGGGAGGTGTCGACGAAGAAATCCGTTGCGAATTCGGTTGCGGGGACGCGTTGTTACGGTCGGCCGGAGTCGTCAGCGCGGTCCGCCTTCTTTCGTTTCTTCGCGTCCACACCCTGTTGCGCACGCTTTTGCGCTCGCTCGGCCAGTTCGGCGACCCGGAACTCCTTGGACTCGTCCGGGGTTGGCGCACTGCCGCCCAGCCGGCGCGGCACCCAGTACTCGCCTTCAGGGTGCGGGTACTCCTCCTGCACCCAATAGAGCATCGACTCCATCGCCTGGCGCAGCGTGGCGTTGTATTCGTCGACGGTGCCCGTCGGCCACAACGGCGGACCGATTGCCGCGGTGATCGGAACCTTGCTGCGCACCAGCTTTTTCGGGTGGTCCTTCGGCCAGATGCGGTGTGCGCCCCAGACAATCATCGGGATGATGGGCACGTTGGCCTCCATCGCCATTCGCGCCGCCCCGGTCTTGAAGGGCCGCAATTCGAAACTGCGGCTGATGGTCGCCTCGGGGTGCACCCCGACGAGTTCGCCCTCGCGCAGGCGTTGCACCGCCACCGAGTACGCCTCGGCCCCCTGGGAACGGTCCACCGGGATCAGCTGGATGTGCTTGATCACGTAGTTGACCGCTTTCACCTCCGCCATCTCGGCTTTGATCATGAACCGCAGCCGCCGCTTTCGTTCCTTGGCGGCCAGCGACGCGGGAATCCAGTCGACGTAGCTGGTGTGATTGAGGGCGACGATCGCCCCGCCGCGCTCGGGGATGTTCTCCAGGCCGTAGTAAGTGATCTTGTTGCCATTCAGCGCCATGGCCGACGGCACGAGATACTCCAAAAACCGGAAGACTGGCTCAGCCACTTTTTGACCTCCTGCCCTACCGAATACGTTAGCTATTTTCGGCCGGCGGCTCTCGCCGCACTCTCGTCGGCGTCCATTTGCGCGGCCTCCTCCAACGTCGGCGCCGCGCCGCCCAACCGCCGCGGCACCCAATTTTCGCCAGTTGGATGAGAATAGTTCCGTTGCACCTGGTGCAACAGCGAAGTCATCGTCTCGTGTAGCAGTTCGTTCGTCCGTGCGACGTCCTGGACGGCGCGCAATGGCGGACCTATCGCCACGGTGATCGGCACCTTATTGCGACCCAACTGCCTGGGCAGGCCCTTGGTCCAGATGCGCTGGGACCCCCAGACGATGATCGGGACGATCGGGACGTCGGCTTCCACGGCCATCCGAGCGGCGCCCGTCTTGAAGTCTTTGAGCTCGAAACTGCGGCTGATTGTCGCCTCCGGGAAAACCGCGACTGCCTCGCCCTCCCGCAATCGCTCGACAGCAACCGCGTAGGCGCCGGCGCCGGCGCTGCGATCGACCGGAATGGCCCGGTTGTGCTTCATCATGAAGCCGACGATCTTGACCTTCTGCAATTCGACCTTGACCATCGGCCGCACGCGCCGGCCGCCCGGCCGTCGAAAAGCCAACGCGGCCAGTGCCCAGTCGATAAAGCTCGTGTGGTTGATCGCGACGACGCAGCCGCCCTGATCGGGAACGTTCTCGTCGCCCAGATAAGTGACTCGGCTACCGGTGATTCGCAGAAACGTCCTCGCTACGAACTCGCTGGCACGGTAAACGGGTTCGGCCACGGGTCAATGCTCCGAAGGACCGGCGGCACGCTCGGCACGGCGGGCGGCCTTCACGGCCGCTTCCTCGGCGTCCAGGCGGGCCGCGTCGGCCATCGACGGTGCGCCTCCACCGAGCCGGTGCGGCACCCAGAACTCACCCGCGGGATGCGGTCCGTATTGCTCCTGCGCCCGGATCAGCAGGTGCTGCATCCGGGAATGCAACAGGGCGGTCAGTTCTGCGGTGGGCAGCGTGGGCTGGATGGGTTCGCCGACGATCACCTGGATCGGCACCTTGGGGCGGAACAGCTTCTTCGGGTGGTCCTTGGTCCAGATCCGCTGGGCGCCCCAGATGACGTGCGGGACGATCGGCACGCCGGCCTCCACCGCCATCCGCGCCGCCCCGGACTTGAACTCCTTGATCTCGAAACTGCGGCTGATGGTCGCCTCGGGGTAGACACCGACCAGTTCACCGGCCTTGAGGTTCTCCACGGCCGCGGCGTAGGAAGCCGCACCGCTCTCCCGGTCCACCGGGATGTGGCGGAAGGCGCGCATCAGCGGACCGGTGAATTTGTGGTCGAAGACTTCCTGTTTGGCCATGAACCGCACCTTGCGGCCCAGACCCTGCCGGTATGCGGGTAGACCGGCCAGGGTGAAGTCCAGGTATCCGGTGTGGTTGATGGCGACGACGGCGCCGCCGCTGGTCGGTAAGTTCTCGACGCCCGTCACGGTGATCTTGAGACCCTGTATCCGAAATACCAGGCGGGCGAGCGTAATGGCGGTGCCATATGCCGGTTCCACAGCAATTCAGCCTAGTGCTCCCGGCGGCTGCGGCGAGACCCCGGCCCGTGACTCAAGCTAAGCTCGAGGCTGCAATCGCAGTCAGCTGAGAGGTATTTGTGCAGGTCACAAGCGTCGGGCATGCCGGCTTCCTGATCCAGACCCGGGCAGGGCGCATCCTGTGCGACCCCTGGGTCAACCCGGCGTACTTCGGATCCTGGTTCCCTTTCCCAGACAACACCGGCCTGGACTGGGACGCCCTCGGCGACTGCGACTACCTATACGTCTCGCACCTGCACAAAGACCACTTCGACGCCAAGCTGCTCACCGCCCACGTCAACAAGGACGCGGTGGTCCTGCTGCCCGACTTCCCGGTGCCGGACCTGCGCAACGAACTCGAGAAACTAGGGTTCCACCGGTTCTTCGAGACCACCGACTCCGTCCAGCACCGGCTGTCCGGGCCCAAGGGCGACCTCGAGATCATGGTCATCGCGCTGCGGGCCCCCGCCGACGGACCCATCGGCGATTCGGCGTTGGTGGTTTCCGACGGGGAGACCACGGTGTTCAACATGAACGACGCCCGTCCGGTCGATCTGGACGTGCTGGCCGCCGACTTCGGCGACATCGACGTGCATCTGCTGCAGTATTCGGGCGCGATCTGGTACCCGATGGTCTACGACATGCCGGCGCGCGCCAAGGAGGCATTCGGCACCCAGAAGCGCCAGCGGCAGATGGACCGCGCCCGCCAGTACATCGCACAGGTGGGCGCCACGTGGGTGGTGCCGTCGGCCGGGCCGCCGTGCTTTCTGGACCCCGAGCTGCGTCACCTCAACGACGACCATGGCGATCCGGCCAACATCTTTCCCGACCAGATGGTGTTCCTCGACCAGATGCGCCGCCACGGTCACGAAGGCGGCCTGCTGATGATCCCTGGATCGACGGCGGATTTCACCGGCTCGAGGCTCAATTCGCTGACTCATCCGGTGCCCACCGAAGAGGTCGAGGCGATCTTCACCACCGGCAAGGCGGCCTACATCGCCGACTTCGCCGAGCGTATGGCGCCGGTGTTGGCTGCCGAGAAGGCCCGTTGGGCACCGGCCACCGGCGAGCCGCTGCTGGAGCCGCTGCGCGCGTTGTTCGAGCCGATCATGTTGGCGAGCAACGAAATCTGCGACGGCATCGGATATCCGGTGGAACTGGTCATCGGTCCCGAGACGGTGATCCTCGACTTTCCGAAACGCGCGGTGCGCGAACGCATTCCCGACGAGAAGGTGCGCTACGGGTTCGCCATCCAACCGGCGTTGGTGCGGACCGTGCTGCGCGATGAGGAACCGGACTGGGTCAACACAATCTTCCTGTCCACCCGGTTCAAGGCGTGGCGCGTCGGCGGTTACAACGAATACCTGTACACGTTCTTCAAGTGCCTGACCGACGAGCGGATCGCTTACGCCGACGGCTGGTTCGCCGAGTCGCATGACGACACCGCGTCGATCACCATGGACGGCTGGGAGATTCAGCGCCGGTGCCCGCACCTCAAGGCCGATCTGTCCAAATTCGGTGTGATCGAGGGCGATACGCTGACGTGCAACCTGCACGGTTGGCAGTGGCGGCTGCAAGACGGTCGCTGCCTGACCACTCGGGGGCACGAGTTGCGGAGCGAAAAAGCATGAGCAGCACGACGGACTGGTGCTACGACGACGGCGTGGTCCAGTTGGATCGGATGGCGATCACGTTGCGGCGCTACCACTTTCCGTCTGGTACGGCCAAAGTGATCGGGTTGGACCAGATTCGCGAGTACAAGGCCGAGGCGCTTGGCTTGTTCACCGTCCGGTTCAACCTGTGGGGAAGCCCGGATTTCCGGCGCTGGCTGCCGTTGGACCTCTACCGGCCGCTGAAGTCGACGCTGGTCACTCTCGACATACCGGGATCAAAGCCGGCGTTCACCCCCGCGCGCCCAGACGAGTTCTTGGCCTGCCTGGACGAGTTGTTGGGTCAGCGCGGCTAACCGAACGTGTTGGTACTGCGAATTTCCGGCTGCTTTTTCGCAACTGGAACACGCTCGGCGAAAGATCAGCGATCGGCCAGTGCGGCCCGGCCCGCGTTGTAGCCGGGGGTGAACGTGATGCCCGGTCCGCCGTGGCAACCCGCGCTCCCCAGGTACAGTCCTTCGACCGGAATCGGTTGGCCGATATAGCCTTTGGGGCCGGGTCTGTTCTGTCCGACCTGGTCGGAGTGCAGCAGCCCGTGGCAGTAGTCGCCGCCGGGCGCCCCGAACATCACCCCCATGTGTCTGGGCGTGAACGTGGTGTGCCGGATGATACTGCGCTCGAAATTGGGTGCCAGGCGGGTGATCTTGTCGATCACCCGCTGACCCATCTCGACCTTGGCCTGACCGTAGCGACCTTCTTCTTGCAACCCGCCCTCGATCGGGAAGAACAGCGCGAACGCCGACGCGGCGTGCTTGCCTTCGGGCGCCAGGTCCGGGTCGTGCACGGACGGGATCTGCAACACCAGGGTCGGGTCGGCCGGGACGATGCCGCGCCGGCAGTCCTCCCATTGCTGCTGAACTTCCTCGGGTGTGCAGAAGATTCCGATCGAGGCTTGCAGAGTGGGGTCGTTGAGTGCCTCGTAGGGTGCGGCGAACTGCGGTGGCTCGTCCAGCGCGAAGTGCATCTGCAGGTAGCTGCCGCGATGGTCGATGCGTGCGTACCGCTCGCGGATATCGGCGGGCAGCAGCGCGGGATCGATCAGGTCGTTGACTGTGACGTCAGGGGCGATCGCCGAGACGACGATCGGGGCGAAAAGGGTGTCCCCCGCCTCGGTGCGTACGCCACGGACCCGGCCGTCGGCGACGAGGATCTCGCTCACCTTGGACCGCAACCGGACTTCCCCGCCGTTCCCCTCCAACACGTGTGCCAAATGTGCGGTGAGCGCGCCGATGCCGCCGCGCAGTTTCTTCATCTGGACGAAGTCACCCTCGGGGATGCCGAGACCGAAGGCCAGCGCGGCGGCGCTGCCCGGTGTGGACGGCCCGCGATACAGGGTGTTCACCGCGAGCATGGTCATCGACCCGCGGATGGCGCCGTGCTTCTCCCGGTCCGGAAAATAGCGGTCGAGCACCTCGGTGACCGAACCGAACAGCATGTCGTCGATCGCCGACCGCTCGAATTCGTTGGTGGCACAGGCGTACATCTCGTCGAAGGTCTTGGGCACGGTGCCGGCCTCGAAGCGCCCCAATGCTCGCGTCGGCGCCTGTGCCCACATCAGCAGTCCACCCATGCCGGCGACGGCGTCGGCGCCGTGCACCTCGTTGAGATGGGCGAACATCTTCATCGGATCGGAGTATTGGACGAGCGGGTCGTCGCCGACGCCGCGCAGCGCGACCGACATCACCTCCAGGTCGACTGTCGGCAGCTCGTCCAGGCCCAGCTCGCTGATCACCTCCGCCGAGGTCGGAAACTGCACCGAGCCGGCGATCTCGAATTGATAGCCGTCGAACAGCTCGACGGTCGAGGCCATGCCGCCCGCGTAGAGCTTGCCGTCCAGACAGAGGGTGCGCAGCCCGGCTCTTTGCAGCAGCACCGCGGCGGTCAGGCCGTTGTGCCCGGCTCCGATGACGATCGCGTCGTATGTGGTTTCAGAATCAGCCATGCCGACCTCCCGGCATGGAGGCTGGCACGCCCCCAAAGTTTTGTCAATTATGACGAAACTTCAGCCGGCGGCCCAGGTGTCGGTGATGCCGGCCCGCAACGACTCGAGCGCCAGTTGACTCACCCTGGCCAGCTCCCCGAGCGAGCGGTCGGCACCGAGCATCCAGGCTTCCATCGCCCCGAACACCGCGGCGGCGATGCAGCGGGCGGTCACCGTCATGCGCAGCCGGGCGTCGGGCTCTTCGGTACTTCGGCCGCGCCGCTGCAACTGCACCTGGATGGCGTCGGCGAAATCGGCCTGGACGTCCTGGATGTGCCGGACGATCCGGCCCGGGTCGATCTCGCCGCCCCGCAACGCGGCGATCTTCGTCACCGCTTCCACGTCGTACGGGAACGCGAAGATGGCCGCTTGGACCGAGTCGATGACGGCTTCGTCGACGGGCCTGGCCTCCAGCGCAGCGCGGAACCAGTTCAGCCCGGTGTAGTCCGCGAACAGCAGGTCATGCTTGGAACCGAAGTGCCGGTAGAAGGTCCGCAGCGAAACGCCGGCGTCGGCGGCGATCTGTTCGGCCGTCGTGTCCGCCACGCCCTGGGCCAGAAAGCGCACCACCGCCGCCTGGCGCAGTGCGTCGCGGGTGCGTTCACTGCGCGCGGTCTGCGCGGGTCGGACCATCTGGGTAACCTACCTTCAGCATTTGTTTTGACAATATTGACAAAACTTCTGGCCCGGGGTGAGACTGCGCCCATGGTCTCGCTCATCGTGCACGCTGTCCTGGGTATCGCAGTCATCTGCTGGATCGTCAAGTCGAATCCGGCGGTCTACGCACGGCCCGCCGACGGCCCGCTTTTCTCCACACTGGAACTGGTGTACTACGGGGTCGGTATCGCCTCGATCGCGCTGGGCTGGTATTTCAACTTCCGCTTCGTGCAGGGGTACGCCCCGCACGGGGTCAGCGGGACGCACAACCCAATCTGGGGTCCCGGGAGTTGGACGCAGTACATCCAGTTGATGTTCGTCAACCCGGCGGCGGGTTCGGCGGGGCAGGACTACACCATCGCCAATGTCATTCTGCTGCCGCTGTTTTCGATTGTCGACGGATACCGACGCGGCCTCAAACGCCCGTGGCTGTATTTCGTCAGCAGCCTGTTCACCAGCTTCGCGTTCGCGTTCGCGTTCTATTTCGCCACCATCGAGCGCCAGCATCGGCACGAGCGGGCCGGCGCGAAGGTGGCGGTCTAGGCGCTGAGTTCGTCGCCGAAGTACCCGGCGTCGCGCGGCAGCGGCGTCGTGTCGCGGCGGCCCGGCGCCGGACGGTGATGGCAGACCCGGTTGCCGCCGCCCCGTTTGGCGGTGTACATCGCGGCATCCGCTGCCGAGATCAGTTCGACCAGCAGGTCGTCGTCGGCCGGATCGCGGCCGCTGCAATAGACGCTGGCGGTGCCCACACTTGCGGTCAGCATGAACGGCAGCGCCGCTACGGCGTCGCAGATGGCCTGCGACCGGCGCTGCACTTCGGTGGGGAGCCAGATGTCGGCGATCACGAATTCTTCCCCGCCGACCCGGCCGATGACGGCGGTGTCGTCGGTGTTCTCCTGTAACGCGCGGGCCACTGCCATCAGCGCGTCGTCTCCCACGCTGTGCCCGTACCGGTCGTTGAGCTGCTTGAAGCGGTCCAGGTCGATCACCGTCACCACCAGGTGCGCGGGCGCGGAGGCATCGCGCCACAAGTAGCGCCGCGCCCGCCGATAGAACGCGCGCCGGTTGAGCAGCCCGGTGAGTTGGTCGCGCTCGGCCCGCACGGCATCGGTTCCCAGCGTGTGCACTACCGCCTGGATGCCGAACGGCACCGCCAGGTTCAGCGTCAACAGCAACGCGTATCCACACAGTGCGGCCATCGGGTTGTACAGCGCGGCCATCCGGACGACTTCGAACGCCCCTACCGCCGCCGTGACGAGGAAGTTGTACGCCATCAACCGAGCGGGGTGGAACATCGCCGTGTAGGTAGCCATCGTCGCGAACGCCGTGCACGTCAGCAAGCCGGCGGTGGGGTGGCTTTGGGACAGCGCGGCCAGCGCGATGCTGACATCGGAGAGCACCACGAACCGGATGGCCTGCGCACGGGTGGGCCAGCGCAGCGCCCACATGACTGCGCCCAGGGCGGCGCCGGCGCCCGCGGCAACGGCGCAGGCGACCTGCAGGGGCCCTCGGGGTCCGGTCGGCGTCCAGATCGTCGCCACGGCGATCAGCGCCAGGGATGCGGCAATCGTGGTGATCGTGGTCCGGGTCAGGACCTCCATACCTCGGGTGCGCAGGTGGGAACTCAGCTGCTCGTAGTGGTCGGACTGCCGCCACCAACGCGCGAGCCAACTCATCGCCTACTCCCAATTCCCCCAAATCCCCTTGCGGGGGCAGATCTCAGGAAAACAGCTGCGCGACAAATTGTCTAGTTGAGCGAACTATTAGCTGGCGGGTTCGATCAGCTCGGTCCCGACGAACGGCACCAGCGCCGCGGGAACCCGGACGCTGCCGTCGGGAAGCTGATGGTTCTCCAGGATCGACACCAGCCACCGCGTGGTGGCCAGTGTGCCGTTGAGCGTCGCCGCGATCTGCGGCTTGCCGCCCGAGTCCCGGTACCGGGTGGCCAGCCGCCGGGCCTGAAACGTCGTGCAATTCGACGTCGAGGTCAGTTCCCGATAGGTGCCCTGGGTCGGCACCCACGCCTCGCAGTCGAATTTGCGGGCGGCCGACGAGCCCAGGTCGCCGGCGGCCACGTCGATCACCCGGTACGGCACCTCGATGTGCGCCAGCATCTCGCGCTGCCAGCCCAGCAGCCGCTGATGCTCGGCCTCGGCCTCCTCGGGCCGGCAATAGACAAAACCTTCGACCTTGTCGAACTGATGCACCCGGATGATGCCGCGGGTGTCCTTGCCGTAGCTGCCGGCCTCCCGACGGAAGCACGACGACCAGCCCGCGTACCGCAACGGGCCGGCGGACAGGTCCAGGATCTCGTCGCAGTGGTAGCCGGCCAACGGCACTTCCGAAGTCCCGACGAGATAGAGGTCGTCGGCCTCGAGCCGGTACACCTCGTCGGCGTGGGCGCCCAGGAAGCCGGTGCCACTCATCACCTCGGGACGTACCAGGACCGGCGGGATCATCGGGATGAAGCCGTTCTCGACGGCCACCCGCAACCCCAGTTGCAGTAGCCCCAATTGCAGGAGCGCGCCGCGGCCGGTCAGGAAGTAGAACCGGGACCCGGAGACCTTGGCCCCGCGCTGCATGTCGATCAGGCCCAGCGACTCGCCCAGTTCCAGGTGATCCTTCGGACGATCCAGCTGGGGTGGTTCCCCGACGACGTCGAGGACGGCGAAGTCTGCCTCGCCACCGGCCGGAACGCCGTCGATGATCACATTCGAGATCGACATGTGCGCCGCGGTGAAGGCCGACTCGGCAGCCGCTTGCTCGGCCTCGGCGGCTTTGACCTGTTCGGCGAGATCCTTGGCGCGCTGCAGGAGTGCCGGCCGCTCCTGCGCCGACGCCTTGCCCACGGATTTGCTGGCGGCCTTCTGCTCGGCGCGCAGCGAGTCTGCGGCCGAGATCGCCGCCCGCCGCGCCGCATCGGCGTCCGCCAGGGCGTCCACCAGGGCCGGGTCTTCGCCGCGGCTGAGTTGGGAACGTCGAACGGCGTCGGGGTCTTCCCGGAGCAGCTTCAGGTCGATCACGGCCGCAAGACTACTTTCGTCACGGCGGCCGGTTCGTCCTGGTCTCACAACTGCAACATTCGTAACAGCACCCGCGCGGCCCTGTCAGAATGGAGCCGATGTTGGATCTGCGAAAGAAACCACCCGCGGTCACGGACGAGGTGGACGAGGTCGACGAGGTCGACGAGGCTTCGGCGGACGAGCCGGACGCGACTGTCACCGACCGGGCGCCGGAACCCCCGGACGGGTTTCGGTGGCCGCGCGGCCTGCAGCCGTCCGCCACCAGACGGGCGCTGTTGCTGACCGCTCTCGGTGGCCTGCTGATCGCCGGGCTGGTGACCGCACTGCCCACCATCGGCACCGGATCGGGACGCCTGGTCGGCTATCTCGACAGCGACCCGGTGCCCAGCACGGGATCCAAGAGCAGCGGCGCCTTCAGCCGCGCCACCAGCGGAGATTGTCTGAACTGGCCGGACGGCACACCGGAATCCGCCACCGTCGTCAACTGCGCCGAGGACCATCGGTTCGAGGTCGCCGAGGCGGTCGACCTGCGCACCTTCCCGGGTTCGGAATACGGCCCGAACGCCGCTCCGCCGTCGCCGACCCGGATTCAGCAGATCAACACCGAGCAGTGCGAACCCGCCGTGCGCCGCTACCTCGGCACCAAGTTCGACCCCAACAGCAAGTTCACCGTCAGCATGCTGTGGTCGGGTGACCGCGCGTGGCGTCAGGGCGGCGAACGCCGCATGCTGTGCGGTCTGCAGTTGCCCGGGCCGAACAACCTGCAGGTCGCGTTCAAGGGCAAGGTCGCCGAAATCGACCAGTCCAAGGTTTGGCCGGCCGGCACCTGCCTGGGCATCGACTCGGTCACCAATCAGCCGGTCGACGTCCCCGTCGACTGCACGGCACCGCACGCCATGGAAGTCACCGGCACCGTCAACCTCGCCGAGAAATTTCCGACCGGTATGCCCGCCGAGGCCGAGCAGGACGGGTTCATCAAGGACGCGTGCACCCGGATGACCGACGCCTACCTGGCCCCGGTCAAGTTGCGGACCACGACCTTGACCCTGATCTACCCCACGGTGTCGCTGCCCAGCTGGGCGGCCGGCAGCCGCGAAGTCGCCTGCAGCATCGGCGCGACGCTGGGCAACGGCGGCTGGGCGACGTTGCTCAATAGCGCCAAGGGCCCGCTGTTGATCAACGGTCAGCCGCCGGTACCGCCGCCCGATATCCCCCAGGAGCGGCTCACCCTTCCGCAGGTTCCGGTCCAGGTGCCCACTCAGCAGCCGGCGGCGCCGACCCAGCAGCAACAGACCCCCAGCGCCCCGCCGGGTAATCAGCACCTGCCCAACCAACAGCCGGTGGTGACACCGACCCGGGCGCCGTCCTCGCCGGCCTCCCAAGCGCCACCGGCCCAGGCTCCCCCGGCCCAGGCTCCCCCGGCCCAAGCGCCCCCGGCCGATGGCGGCGCGCCGCCGCCGCAGGCACCGGACGTCCCGGCACCCGCCGAGCCGCCGCCACCGAGCTAGCCACGTGCCCGTCCGGATGGACCCGCAGCGGTTCGACGAACTGGTCTCCGATGCGCTCGACCTGATTCCCGAACAGTTGACGGCGGCCATGGACAACGTCGTGATACTGGTCGCCGACCGTCATCCGCAGGACGACGATCTGCTCGGCCTCTACGAGGGAATTGCGCTGACCGAACGCGACTCCGACTACGCCGGCGCGCTGCCGGACGCGATCACCATCTACCGCGAAGCGCTGCTGGATGTCTGTGAATCCGACGACGAGGTCGTCGAACAGGTGGCGATCACCGTCGTCCACGAAATCGCCCACCACTTCGGGATCGACGACGACCGGCTCGACGAGTTGGGCTGGGGCTGAAGTTTTCGCCCTGAATCCGCGGGGGATCCCGCATTTGTCGGCGCCTGGTGTTATGAACGAGTTATGAGCGCAGGCTGCCGCGACTGCCGGGCAAACTTGGACCATTGCCACGGCACTTTGATCATTCATTCCCTGAGCCGCCCGGAATGCACCGACACCGACTGTGCGATCCCCGAGCTGTTCACGCACGTTTTCGTCATCGACTGCGATGCGGTCGGGTGCGCGTGCTCGCAGCAGTCCGACGAGGGCAGGTCAGCCCATTGGATCGGTGCCTGACGAGGTGCTGGTCTGGAGGGCGTCCTGCACCGGCGTCGCGGCCGGTTCCGGGTAGAACGGCGGGGTCAGCGCACCCCATTGCACGCAGCTCCAGCGCCCGTCGGTGATCGGGGTCAACACCACCGATTCGGCGTTGTTCAGCGGGTTGTCCAGCACGAAGGTGCCGTCCACGCCGGCCAGCACCGCCGAGGCCAGCCGGATCGCCGCCCCGTGGCTGACCACGACGATGTCGCCGTCCCAGGCGTCGTCGTCCAGGTACCGCATCCGCAGGTCGGTGAGCACGGGTACGTAGCGGTCCAGGACGTCGTCGGCGGTTTCGCCGCCGGGCAACGGAACGTTTCGCTCGCCGAGGTGCCACCGCTTGTAGACCGCAGTGAACTCGGCCACCGCTTCGTCGTCGTTGCGGTTCTCCAGTTCGCCCACCTGGACCTCATGGATGCCGGACAGCTCCACGGCCGCAAGGTCGAGTTCCCCGCCGATCACCGCCGCCGTTTCCGACGCCCGGATGGCCACCGAATGCGCCAGGATGCCGGGCTTGCGAGGCGTGCCCAAGCCCCCGTGCGCGAATGCCCGGGCCTGATCGCGGCCCAACGGCGTCAGTGCCGCTCCCGGCGGCAGAGTGTCCAGCCTGCGCTCGACATTGCCGAAGGACTGTCCGTGGCGCAGTAACACCAACCGGCCACCCATCGCTATGCCTCCCCCCGTCCGTCCCGCAACCGCTCCAGCCAGCTCGTCGACTCGTCCGACGACGGCGGCAGCACCCCCGCTGCCTGGCCGGTCGGCCAGGAACCCAGATAACGCACGTCGGCACAACGACGGTGCAGCGCCTTGAGCGCCTCGGCGACGGCGTCGTCGTCGAGGTGGCCGACGCAATCGACGAAGAACATGTAGGTGCCCAGTCCGGTACGGGTGGGCCGGGATTCGATGCGGGTCAGATCGATTCCGCGGATGCCGAACTCGGTGAGGGCCCTCAGCAGCGCGCCGGGCGCGTTCTCGATCCGCAGCACGGCCGACGTCCGGTCGGCTCCGGTGCGGGCGGGAGGCGGGCCGGGTGGTCCGATCAAGACGAACCGGGTCCGTGCGTTGGACTCGTCGACAACCCCCTCGGCCAACGCCGGCAGCGAATAGTGCGCGGCCGCCAACGGCGACGTGACCGCCGCATCTACTCGGCCCTCGGCGACCTGACGGGCGGCGTCGGCGTTGGAATACGCGGGGCACAGCTCGACGCCGGGCAGATGGGCGTTGAGCCACTGACGCACCTGCGCGGCGGCCACCGGGAAGGCCGCCAGGGTGCGTACGTCGGCGGCGGTCAGGCCGGACCTGACGACGATGGTGAAGGCGACGTCCAGCGTCGTCTCGGCGAACACCTGCAGCGGCGATCCGATGGCCAGACTGTCCAGGGTGGGTGCCAGCGACCCGTCGATCGAGTTCTCGATCGGCACGCAGGCGAAGTCAGCGGCGCCGGTGCGCACCGCGTCCAGAGCCGCAGATGTGCTGTCTACCGGCATTCCCGACACGTCACGGTGCGAGGGGACCAACCCGGCATCGGCGATCTGCAGCAGCGCTGCCTCGGTGAACGTCCCTTCCGGTCCGAGGTAAGCGATGCGGGCCACAGCCACAACCCTAACGGCGCGCCGCCCGGGAGTATCGGCTCTTGCGACTTACCCGACCCTAAGTTACCTTAGCCTTACCTAAAAATAGGAGGTAACGGTGCTACCGGTCACAAACCCTACGCCGACGACGGCTGAGCGCATTCGCAGCGCCTGCGTGCGCGCCGGCGGCGCCCTGCTGGCGGTCGAGGGCGCGGATCCGGTGGCCACGGCTGTGCACCACCTGCTTTACGACGGCACCTTCGCGGTCGCGGTTCCCAACGGCACGGCCGGCTGCGACGAGGGTTGTGGGTCGCAGGCGCTGCTGGAACTGACCGACTATGCGCCGTTGCCGGTACGCGAACCGGTCCGGTCCCTGGTCTGGGTGCGCGGCCGGCTGCACCGGGTTCCACCTGGGGCGGTGAGCAAGCTGCTGGACCTGATCGCCACCGAGAACCCCAATCCGGCGCTGCTGCAGGTCGATACGCCCAGGTCGGGGCCACCGAGTGCCGACGAGACGCGGTACACCCTGCTGCGGCTGGAAATCGACTCCGTGGTGGTCACCGACGCCACCGGGGCCGAGCCGGTCAGCGTCGACGACCTGCTCGCCGCGCGACCCGACCCGTTCTGTGAGATCGAATCGACGCTGCTGTGGCACCTGGCAACCGCGCACGACGACGTCGTCGCGCGGTTGGTGTCCCGACTGCCCGCGCCGCTACGGCGCGGCCACATCCGGCCACTCGGTCTGGACCGCTACGGCGTGCGGTTTCGGATCGAGGGCAACGACGGCGACCACGACATCCGGCTGCCGTTCCACAAGCCGGTCGACGACATGAACGGGCTCAGCCAAGCCATTCGCGTCCTGATGGGCTGCCCCTTCGTCAACGGCCTGCGCGCCCGCCGGTAGCGCCCCAGCCGGCTACCCGGCGCGGGCCCGGCCGCGTAAATTGTCCGGGTGAACGGCGATCGATCACCGCAGCGCCCGCACTTTCGCGGTCCCGCCAGACCGGCCCCGCCGGAACCCTCGCAGGTGATTCGCCGCCAGAGTAGCCCGGGACCCCTGCCGCCGCGCCCGGCACCGCCGACGACCCCTCCCCCGCTTCCTCGCGTACCGCGCCCGCGCCGCAGACGTCGCCGGCTCCGGACGTTCGCGCTGAGTCTGCTGGTCCTCGTGTTGCTGGCCACCGCCGGCATGCTGGGACTCACCTTGTGGTTCGACTCGGCGGTGCACCGAGCGACGGTGCTCACCGACTATCCCGGCCGACCGGGTCCGGGCCGCGGCACCAACTGGCTGCTGGTCGGCTCCGACAGCCGTCAGGACCTGTCCGCCGAACAGCAGCAGGACCTGGCCACCGGCGGCGACGTCGGCTCCGGCCGCACCGACACGATCATGCTGGTGCACGTGTCCGGTCTCGGGTCCGGTGGCCCGGCAACGCTGGTCTCCATTCCGCGTGATTCCTACGTGCCCATCCCGGGCCACGGCCGGGACAAGATCAACGCCGCGTTCGTGCTGGGTGGGGCTCCGTTGCTGGCGCAGACGGTCGAGCAAGCCACCGGCCTGCATCTGGACCACTACGCCGAAGTCGGCTTCGCCGGATTCGCGGTGCTGGTCGACGCGCTGGGCGGTGTGCGGGTGTGCCCCGCCGAGGCGATCCACGACCCGTTGGCCGGCCTCGACCTGCCCGCCGGCTGCCAGCAGCTCGACGGCCGCAGCGCCCTGGGCTACGTCCGGTCCCGGGCTACACCGCGGGCGGATCTGGACAGGATGATCCACCAGCGGCAGTTCATGTCGGCGCTGCTGGAGCGCGCAGCCAGCCCGGCGGTGTGGCTGAATCCGTGGCGCTGGTATTCGGTTCCGCGTGCCGCCGCCGGGGCCCTGACGGTGGACCGCGGCGACCACGCGTGGGACCTGGCGCGGCTCGGCTGGTCGCTGCACGGCCGCGCCACTGCCATGACCGTGCCGATCGGCGAGTTCACCGACAGTGGCTCCGGTGCGGTCGTGGTGTGGAATCACGACGCGGCGAGTGCGTTGTTCGACGCCCTGGCCGCCGACGCGCCGGTGCCGGTGGCCGCGCTGGACAGCCAACCGTGACACATTTTTCGGCATATTAATTAGGCAAAGCTCGCCTATCTGAGCATGACTTAATTGCGGACAATCGCTTAGGAAAACCTCTCCTGACTAAGCACATCCTTCGTTGCCGGTGGCCTTCTAGCTGGACTAACCTGCTTTACATGACGGATTATGACGGTCCCAGGACCAAATTCCACGCATTAATGCAGGAGCAGATTTTCAACGAATTCACCGCCGCGCAGCAATACGTCGCAATTGCGGTCTATTTCGACAGCGAAGACCTCCCGCAATTGGCGAAGCACTTTTACGCGCAGGCGGTCGAGGAACGAAATCACGCGATGATGCTCGTCCAACATCTGCTCGATCGCGACCTGCGGGTGGAGATCCCGCGGGTGGATGCCGTGCGCAACCAGTTCGACCGGCCCCGTGAGGCGCTGGCGCTGGCCCTCGATCAGGAACGTGCCGTCACCGACCAGGTCAGCCGGTTGACTGCGGCGGCTCGCGACGAGGGCGATCACCTGGGCGAGCAGTTCATGCAGTGGTTCCTGAAGGAACAGATCGAAGAGGTGGCGCTGATGTCCACGCTGGTGCGGGTCGCGGACCGGGCCGGAGCCAACCTCTTCGAACTCGAGACCTTCGTCGCCCGCGAGGTGTCCAAGGCACCGACGGGGCCGGATGCGCCGCACGCCGCAGGCGGTCACCTGGCGAGCGGCTAACCGCTCTTCTCGTTCGTGTCCTCCAACCACGCCTTGGTGCGGCCGGGGTGGTTGGTGGCGATCCAGGCCACCCCTACCTCCCGGCAGAAATCGACGTCGGCGTGTTCGTCGACCGTCCAGCAGTACACCGACCGGCCCTGAGCGGCGGATCGGTCGACCAGTTGCGGATAGTCGCGCAACGCGGCAAGCGAGGGTCCCACCGCGGTCGCGCCCACCGCGGTGGCGGCGCTACTGCTCAAGTAGCGACCGGTCTTACCGAGCAGCACGGTCGGAAGCATCGGCGCGGCACGCCGGATCCGCCACACCGCGGCGGCCGAGAAGGACATGACGACCGCCCGGGACCGGTCCGCGGACGGCGGCGCGGCGATGCCGAAGCGGTGCAGCAACGCCAGCAGCTTGTTCTCCACCAACGAGCCGTAGCGCACCGGATGCTTGGTCTCGATGAAGATCTTGACCGGACGGTTCCAATCCAGCACCAATGCGACCAGGGCGTCCAGCGTCAGCAGGCTGGTGTCCCCGTGCGCGCCGTCCGGGCGCCAGCTGTCGTGCCAGGAGCCGTAGTCCAGCTCACGCAACTCGGCCAACGTCGCGGTGCTGACCGGCCCCTCTCCGGAGGAGGTGCGGTCCAGACGGCGGTCGTGCACACAGACCAGGTGGCCGTCGCGGGTCAACCGTACGTCGCATTCGACCCCGTCAGCACCCTGTTTGAGAGCTTGGTCGTAGGCGGCCAGCGTGTGCTCGGGACGGACGAACGACGCACCGCGGTGGGCCACCACGAAGGGGTGCCCGGCGAGGACTTCGTCCGCCCGCGTCATATGCCTATGCTGCCGGTTCCTGTCCCTCCGGCTCAACCGCAGCGGCAGGCACGGACCTGTTCGGCTGATCCGGCTCGACGACGAGCCAGCGGTGGGCAGGCCGCTCGACCGGCTTGCGCTCGAAGCCTTCGAAGACCCGCGCGACCGCACCGACGGTGACCGCCGCCACCAGGTACCCGAGCACCACCATGAGGTTGTTGTTCGCGATGCCCTGCGCGTCGCTGGCCAGGGAGGTTGCGATCGCGAACAGCGACACCGCATAGCTGACGACCCAGGCGAGCCACCAGATGGTGATCGGCTTGCGCAGCCGCTCGTAAGTGTCCTCGACCAGAGCGAGTTCGATGACGTACACGGGTGCCATCACCAGGTTGGCGAACGGCAGCAGGCATCCAGCCCACAATCGCCGGGGCGGACGATGCTCGGGTATCCCGTGATGGGTGAAAGCGGCCGCGCGCCGCGCGATCAGCCACTTGACCAGCACCACGAAGCCGCCCAGCATCGCCGCCAGGACGGCCACGCTGGCGGCGATACCCAGCCAATCCGCCGCGCCGGCCAGCAGCGAGTTCAGCAGCGCGTCTCGGTTGTACATCAGCAGTCCGTAGCGCACCGCGTACATCAGCGCCGCGGCGGCCAGCACCAGCTGAGTGGCGAACATCAGGGCACGCACCAACTCGGGGGTGGGCCCTGTCTTCGCGGGCGCGTCCGCTGATGCGGGAGCCAGTTCGGGCACCCGGTCCACCAGGCCCCACCGAGGTATCGCCGCGTAGCGGGGGGTCGGGCCGAGCGGTCGTCGGCCGCGGCGAATCGGCGGTGCGGCACCAGGACGGACCGCTATCCAGCGGAATCCCGGCGGGAGGCGGGGCGCCACGCGCGGAGCGACGGGAGCGGCGGGCGGTCGTGGTGCACCCCACTGGGAACTTGCTGGTGGTGACGTGTCCGGAAGCGGTGCCATCAGCGCGCCTCGGCAGCGCGGGCACCACATGCGCTGCCTGTCGCGCACATTCCACCGAGTGCCGCACTGGGAGCACACCTGAATCACCGCACCAGACTAACCGCGGTGGAACACCCGGACGCCCCGGCACGTGACGTAGACCACAGCTACCAATAGCTATCCACAATTTCCACAGGTTTATCCACACCAGTGGTGAGTGGCGGAGACAGCCTCTATCGGCCCGATCGGGCGGCGACTGTGGATAACATTGCGGTAACAAAGCGCGCCATCGACAGCCCAGAGCGCACCCCGAGCGAAATGCATTGCAGCGCTAACAAAGCTGCGTACCCCGTTTCGGGCCGATCGAAACCGGCGTCAACGACCCGTTTTCGGGTGCCGAAGCCGCCTGGTTTTCCACGCCGCGCGCCAGGCGTTATGATCGCGAACACAACCTCGGATGTGACTCACCTCACTCGCGGGTCTCGAGGACCATCCCGGGGGCTGGAGTGAACGTGCAGGTGGAGGGGGTCTGATGGCCACACACTCGTTCGGCCCGGGCTCGACCCCGTCGAACTCCTATACCGGATCGCCCGCCTGGAGCCACGCCTATGTCGTCGCGGGGCTGCGCGCCGGTCTGATCGCGCTGGCGCTGTTGGCCGTGCTGGCACTCATCGCGCTGTCCTGAATCCGGTTACCGGGTCGTCCTTGCGGCCTAGGCGGTCTTAGAGCAGGGTTGAATAGGTGAGGCCGCCGTGCGGCGGAATCCTGCGAACGACACGTCAGATGATCGGCTCATCGAAGGAAGGAACGCCGTGGCTGAATACACCCTGCCCGACTTGGACTGGGACTACGCAGCGCTGGAACCACACATCTCCGGTCAGATCAACGAGATCCACCACAGTAAGCATCACGCCACCTACGTCAAGGGTGTCAATGACGCGGTCGCCAAGCTCGAAGAGGCCCGCGCCAAGGACGACCACGCGGCGATCTTCCTGAACGAGAAGAACCTGGCTTTCCACTTGGGCGGCCACGTCAACCACAGCATCTGGTGGAAGAACCTGTCGCCGAACGGCGGTGACAAGCCGACCGGTGACCTCGCCGCGGCAATCGACGATCAGTTCGGGTCCTTCGACAAGTTCCGCGCGCAGTTCAGCGCCGCGGCCAACGGCCTGCAGGGATCCGGCTGGGCGGTGCTGGGATACGACACCCTGGGAGGGCGTCTGCTGACCTTCCAGCTCTACGACCAGCAGGCCAACGTCCCGCTCGGCATCATCCCGCTGCTGCAGGTCGACATGTGGGAGCACGCGTTCTACCTGCAGTACAAGAACGTCAAGGCCGACTACGTCAAAGCGTTCTGGAACGTCGTCAACTGGGCCGACGTGCAGGACCGGTACGCGGCGGCGACTTCGAAGAGTTCGGGGTTGATCTTCCCCTGATTGCTTGTTTCGGACTGGGGCGTCGCGCGAATTGCGCGGCGCCCTTGTCCTTTGTCGGCGACGTGTCGAGTTGCACGGCACAAAAAGCCCGCGCATTCTTAGTTACTCGGGCTACATTTAGTTGAGCATTACCAGCGTGGTTACTTCGGATGGACGCGATTCGGAGGGCGAGATGGATGCTGAATCCGGTGGACCTATCGGCGTTGCTCCCTTTCATTCCCGCGGTGCCCTGAAAGGGTTTGTCATCTCTGGACGTTGGCCAGATTCCACCAAAGAGTGGGCCCAACTGTTGATGGTGGCGGTCCGGGTCGCGTCATTGCCCGGGTTGCTTTCCACCACAACAGTATTCGGAGCCCGCGAAGAATTGCCCGACGAACCCGAACCAGGGACCGTCGGCCTGGTACTGGCCGAGGGCACGGTGTTCGGGGAAAAGGCGATCCAGCCCGGCTATTTCGCGGAGCACCAACCTCCGGCGCTGCTGATGTTGCACCCGCCGTCGGAAACGATGCCGTCGTTGCCGGAGTGCACGGGTGCGGCGTCGGGTTGTGTCCTGCTGCCCGGGTTGCCCTATCTGGGCTTGGAGCACCGGGCAGCCTGGGTGGAGGCGGAGGCCGATGGCACCATCACGTCGATGGTGAGCCGGGTCGGTGTCGACCCGATCAGCCACCCCGATACCGCGATCCTGGCGATGCTGCTCGCCGCATAGGGCACGATGGCGTTCGCTACGGCGCAAACTTTTCGGCAGTCCCGCGACACGGTCGCTTCGTCTCGGCGGCGGCGTGGCCAACACCGGTTGTCGCTCGGGCGGGAACTCGACGGCTGCGCATCGCCCGAAGCCGTGCCGGCGGTCGCGGCGCGGTCGTGCCGACGGCCTCCCGGCGGCGCCGCAGGTCGGGTCCGGTGGACTTCGCGGGGTCAGACAGCAAAGTAGCCGATTGCGGCATCGGCGTCGTGCCCTGGTTGCCCAGAGTCGGGCGTTCGCGTCGGATCCGGGCTAGTCGCTTCGCTCATCGAGCTTGTGGACCGCGAATCACCGGGTCCGCGCTTGAGGTGTATTCTGCGGATAACCTGTGAATCCGGTCATTTTGTGGACACCGAGCCGATTCGTTCGGATGCTCGTCGGGGGTGTCTCGCGCGATTGCCCGAAACGCGGGTACCCAATACCTCCGGGTTTGCACTTGGTTTGTGGACGACAACGTCGCTACCATGATCAGCAAATACCTAGAGGTACCGATTGGTCTGATTAGCCCCGGTGGAGGTCATATCGATGAGCACGACGTTCGCTGCCCGCCTGAACCGCCTGTTCGACACGGTGTATCCACCCGGGAGGGGTCCGCACACGTCGGCGGAGGTGATCGCCGCGCTCAAGGCGGAGGGCATCACGATGTCGGCTCCCTACCTCTCGCAGCTACGTTCCGGCAACCGCACGAACCCGTCGTCTGCGACCATGACCGCCCTCGCCAACTTCTTTCGGATCAAGCCGGCTTACTTCACCGACGACGACTACTACGAGAAGCTCGACACCGAGTTGCAGTTCTACGCCATGGTGCGTGACGACGCGGTTCGCCGTATCGCCGTTCGGGCGCACGCATTGCCGTTGGAGGCACAGCAGAAGGTGCTGGACCGGATCGACGAGCTGCGCCGCGCCGAGGGTATCGACTCCTAACTGACCTGGCGGACCGCCGACGGCCTGCCCAGATTAGGGTTGGCCCAGTGCTCGCGTGTGCGCACGCTGAGCCACGAGATATCGGGAGGCGGGAAGGGTATGGGGCTGTTCGGCAAGCGAAAGAGCCGCGCGACACGTCGCGCCGAAGCCCGCGCGATCAAGGCCCGCGCCAAGCTGGAGGCTCGGCTCGCCGCGAAAAACGAACGACGGCGTATCAAGTCCGCCCAGAAGGCCGCCGACAAGGCGTTCAAAGCGCAGCTCAGGGCGCAGAAGGACAGCGACCGGGCCGCGTTGAAGATCGCCGAGACCGAGCTCAAGGCGGTGCGCGAAGGGAAGTTGTTCTCTCCCACCCGAGTCCGTCGGGTGCTGACCGTTTCCCGCCTGCTGGCCCCGATCCTGACCCCGTTGGTCTACCGGGCGGCCATCACCGCCCGCGGTTTGATCGATCAGCGCCGAGCCGACCGGTTGGGAATTCCACTGGCCCAGATCGGACAGTTCTCCGGTCCCGGTGCCCGGCTCTCGGCGCGGATCGCGGGGGCCGAGCAGTCGCTGCGCAGCGTGCAGGACAAGAAGCCCAAGGACGCCGAGACCAAACAGTTCGTGGCCGCCATCACCGAACGGCTCGCCGACTTGTCCGCCGCCGTCACCGCGGCGGAGAACATGCCCACGGCGCGGCGCCGGACCGCCCACGCCGCCATCTCGTCGCAACTCGACGGCATCGAGGCCGACCTGCTGGCGCGTCTCGGGTTGGGCTGACGCGCTCGTGCCGTCGAAGGTGTTCGTCGCGCTTGCGTTGCTGTGCGCCGTCTTGGCGGTGACCGCCGCGACCTCGGCCAGCCCGCAGGACCCCGGCGCGGACATGCCGGTCTGGCCGTTCGTGCTCGGGACCGTCGTCGCCGTCGGTGTCGCGGCCATCTGGCAGGTGCGGCGCAGACCGTAGCCGAACCGGACCCGGCTGGCATGATGGGACCCGAGTGTTGAGCGACCCGAGCGACGAAGTAGCCACAAAGGAGCGGCCGCATGGCAGACCCGCAGGATCGACCCGAGGGCGAATCCGACGCCAACCCGCCGGCCCAGAAAGCCCCGGCCAAGAAGGCACCGGCCAAAAAAGTGCCGGCCAAGAAGGTCCCGGGCGAGGCCGCCAAAGCCCCCGCCAAGAAGGCGACGGCGAAAAAGGCGCCCGCCAAGAAAGCTCCGGCCAAGAAGGTACCCCCGGTGGTGGCCGAACCGGCTCCGAAGCCGGTCGAGGCAGCGGCCGATAAGCCCGCGGAGTTACCGCCCCAGCGCGCCGAGACCAACGGGCAGTTGGCTGCAGCCAAAGATGCGGCCGCGCAAGCCAAGTCGACCGTGGAACAGGCTAAGAACCCGCTGCCGGCCGAGCAGCCCGTTCCGTCCACGCTGCAGTCTCCCGTCCCGGTGGCGGTGGCGATCGTCCTGAGCCTGCTGGCGCTGCTGCTGGTCCGGCAGTTGCGCCGCCGTTGAGCGACGCGGTGCCCATATCCTTTCGACCGACCGCCGACCTGGTCGACGACATCGGTCCCGACGTGCGCAGCTGTGACCTGCAGTTCCGTCAGTTCGGCGGCCGTGCCGAGTTCGCCGGTCCGATCAGTACGGTGCGCTGTTTCCAGGACAATGCGCTGCTCAAATCGGTGCTCTCACAGCCCGGCTCGGGCGGGGTCCTGGTGATCGATGGCGCCGGCTCGCTGCACACCGCGTTGGTCGGTGATCTCATCGCCGAGTTGGCCCGTTCCAACGACTGGGCGGGCCTGGTCGTCAACGGAGCGGTGCGCGATGCCGCCGCGTTGCGCGGCCTCGACATCGGCATCAAGGCATTGGGCACCAATCCGCGTAAGAGCACCAAGACCGGCGCCGGTGAACGCGACGTCGAAGTGGCGCTGGGCGGTGTGACTTTCGTGCCGGGCCATGTGGCCTACAGCGACGACGACGGCATCGTCGTCATCGCCGCAGCAGACTGACTCTGACGGGCTAAACCGCTACGGCGGCAGGCTTTTTGGCGAACCGCAGACCTTCGGCGTCGACCTTGCCTCGCCGGATCAGGTGGATGTCGCGCAGGTAATTCTGGTTGAGCCGCCACGGGGTTCGCGAGCCCTGCTTGGGCAGCTCGTCCAGGGAGCGCAGCACGTACCCCGGGGTGAACTCCATGAACGGCCGCTCTTCGACGTCGGCTGCCGGCTCGTCGACCACAACGGTGTCGAATCCGTTGGCGTCCATGTGATTCAGCAATCGGCACACGAACTCCGAAACCAGGTCGGCCTTCAGCGTCCAGGATGCGTTGGTGTAACCGACGGTGTACGCCATGTTCGGGATGCCCGACAGCATCATGCCCTTGTAAGCCATCGTCCTGGTCAGGTCGACGGACTGTCCGTCGATGGTAGTGGTGGCGCCCCCGAACAGTTGCAGGTTCAAACCCGTTGCGGTGATGATGATGTCGGCCTGGAGTTCTTGACCCGAGTTGAGCCGGATGCCGGTCGGGGTGAACCGTTCGATGGTGTCGGTGACCACGTCGACTTTTCCGTGTCTGATGGCGCGGAACAGGTCCCCGTTGGGCACCAGGCACAGCCGCTGGTCCCACGGGTTGTAATGCGGACCGAAGTGCTTGCGCACGTCATAGCCCTCCGGCAGCTGACGCTGCGCGAAGCCCATCAACATCTTGCGCATACGTCGTGGCCACTTCTGGCAGGCGGCGTACATGATCCGTTGTTGGGCAACATTTTTCCACCGGATGGCGGTATAGGCCGCCTTCTCGGGCAGGACGCGGTTGAGCCGGTCGGCGATGGCGTCCTCCTCGGGCTGCGACACGATGTAGGTGGGCGAGCGCTGCAGCATCGTGACGTGCTTGGCTCCCGAATTCGCCAGTGCCGGAACGAGAGTGACGGAGGTGGCGCCGCTGCCGATCACCACCACGTTCTTGTCCTGGTAGTCCAGGTCCGGTGGCCAGTGCTGCGGGTGGATGATGGGCCCGGTGAAGTCTTCGGATCCGACGAACTTCGGCGTGAAGCCTTCGTCGTAGTTGTAGTAGCCGCTGCACAGGAACAGAAACGAACAGGTGAGCGTGCTCGTCGCGCCGTTGCTCTCGACCTGGATCGTCCAGTGGTTCTCCGCAGACGACCAGTCGGCGCCGACCACCCGCTGATTGAACCGGATGTGCTTGTCGATGCCGTACATGGCCGCGGTGCTCTTGACGTATTCGAGGATCGGCTTGCCGTCGGCGATCGCCTGACGTTCGGTCCAGGGCCGGAACCGGAAGCCCAGCGTGTACATGTCGGAGTCGGAACGAATCCCGGGATAGCGGAACAGGTCCCAGGTACCGCCCATCTGCGGCCGGCGCTCCAGAATGGCGTAACTCTTCGTCGGGCAGCGGTCCTGCAGGTGCCAGGCGGCACTCACTCCCGAGATGCCGGCGCCGACGATGACGACGTCGAGGTGCTCAGTCATAGTCGTCACGCTACCCGCCGTGGTCCCCCCGCGATCCCGAGGAATTGCGATCAGCTGGTCAGCAAGAACAGCAAGCCGACAATGACAACGAAAAGTACCAGTCCGCCGACGAACGCAAGCACATTCTTCTGCACCGGATGGCGGTCCGGCCATTTCGAATAGGCACCGGGGATCGTGTCCCTGACCTGTTGCCGGGCGGCAGGCCCGTAAAGCGCCAGCCTGATCCCTGAGGCCGCCAGAAACCGGGCAATCTCGTCGATGTCCCAATACAACTCACCGAGGGTGATCTCCAGCGGCGCACCGTCACGACGGCCGAGTATCAGCCGCCATATCACGTAGCGGCCGATGTCGGGCACGTGCACCAGGGCCGCCGAGTAGATGTCGCCGAGCCGCACCGCATGCCTTCGGCCCAGCCAATCCGAATAGACAAGGGTTTCACCGCGGCGGGCCAGCCGGGGACGCAGCGCATACATGAACAGCATCACGAGCAGCGCGACAAATACTGGCGTCACCACGGCCAACGCCGCATACACGTGGGCGAACGCCATCCTCGCAAGAGCGACGACGGCGACAATCGGGATCAAGATGAGCAATGCGGGAAATTTCGGCTTGATCACAACATCTGTCGCCGTCGTCGTACTGTGCGACGAAGGGTGGTGCGGCACGCCGCTAGCTTGCGGGCGTTGTTCGGGGGTGGAGACGCTCGATCGGTGGTGCTCCGTCCAACGCCGGCCATCCCACCATCTTTCGCTACCGCGGCGCTCGGGGTCGGCGTACCAACCAGGCGTCGGTGCTGACATCGCAACCCCCCACGAAGTGTCTGAGCGTGTTCGTATCAAAGACTTACTTCACGACGAGGCGCTACGGAAGGGCGTTCGCGACGCGGGCACCAAGACTTGTCGGATCCCCATGCGAACATATGTTCGTGCGAGTCGAGGCGTCCATCCTGCATGCGGATCTGGACTCGTTCTATGCCTCCGTCGAGCAGCGCGACGATCCGGCGCTGCGGGGTCGTCCGGTGATCGTCGGTGGCGGTGTGGTGCTGGCCGCCAGTTACGAGGCCAAGGCTTACGGGGTGCGCACCGCGATGGGCGGGGCTCAGGCGCGCCGGCTGTGTCCGGACGCGGTGGTCGTCCCGCCGCGGATGCATGCCTACTCCAAGGCCAGCGACGATGTGTTCGAGGTGTTCCGCGACTGCACGCCGGTCGTGGAACCCCTATCGGTGGACGAGGCGTTTCTCGACGTCGGGGGGTTGCACCGACTGCGTGGTCCGCCGGTGCGGATCGCGGCGCGGTTGCGCTCCGAGGTGCGCGAGCGGGTCGGGCTACCCATCACCGTCGGGATCGCGCGGACCAAGTTCCTGGCCAAGGTCGCGAGCCAGGAAGCCAAGCCGGACGGACTGTTGCTGGTGCCGCCCGATCGAGAGCTGGGCTTCTTGCACCCGCTGCCGGTGCGCCGGCTGTGGGGGGTGGGCGCGGTCACCGCCGACAAGCTGCAGGCCCACGGCATCACGACGGTCGGGCAGGTCGCCGAGCTCAGCGAATCGATGCTGGCCTCGATGTTGGGTCCCGGGATGGGGCACCAGCTCTACGCGCTGTCCCGGAACATCGACCGCCGCCGGGTGATCACCGGGGTCCGCCGCCGGTCGGTGGGTGCCCAGCGAGCGCTGGGCCGGGCAGGTACCGCCATGTCACCTGCCGAGGTCGACGCCGTGGTGGTCAACCTGATCGACCGGATCACCGGCCGGATGCGCGCCGCGGGACGTACCGGACGCACGGTGGTGCTGCGGCTGCGGTTCGAGGACTTCAGCCGCGCCACGCGATCGCAGACCATGCCGTGGGCCACCGCCTCGACGCAGCCCATCCTGGCCACCGCCCGGCGCCTGGTCGCCGCCGCCGCGCCGCTGATCGCCGAGCGGGGTCTGACGCTGGTGGGGTTCGCGGTATCCGGGATCGACCGCAGCGGCGCGCAGCAGCTCACGCTGCCGTTCGACGGGGAATCGCCGGCAGTGGATGCCGCCGTCGACGCGATTCACCGCCGTTACGGCAAGTCGGCGCTGACCCGTGCGGTGCTGGTCGGCCGGGATCCCGGCCTGGAGATGCCGCACCTACCGGATTAGGAGGCTGATTGTGCCCAGTCCAACAGCCGCTCGACCGGCCAGGTGTTGACGATGCGTTCCGCCGGGATTTCCGCGTCCAGCGCGCGCTGCGCGCCATAGCCCAGGAAGTCCAGCTGGCCGGGCGCGTGGGCGTCGGTGTCGATGCTGAACACGCAGCCGATGTCTCGGGCCAGGTTGAGCAGCCGGGTGGGCGGGTCGCGGCGCTCGGGGCGAGAGTTGATCTCGACGGCGGTGCCGTGGTCACGGCAGGCGGTGAACACCTTCTCGGCGTCGAACTTCGACTCCGGGCGCATCCCGCGACCGCCGGTGACCAGCCGGCCGGTGCAGTGGCCCAGCACGTCGGTGTGGGGGTTGCTCACCGCGTTGACCATCCGCCGGGTCATCGCCGCGGGCTCCATCGCCAGCTTCGAGTGCACGCTTGCCACCACGACGTCGAGCCGGTCCAGCAGTTCGGTCTCCTGGTCCAGGCTGCCGTCGTCGAGGATGTCGACCTCGATGCCGGTCAGGATCCGCATCGGCGCGAATTGATCCCGCAGCCCGTCGATCACGTCCAGCTGCTTGCGCAACCGATCCGGAGACAGGCCGTTGGCGATGGTCAACCGCGGCGAATGATCGGTCAGCGCGCAGTATTCGTGGCCCAGCGCCGCGGCGGCGGCCATCATCTCGTCGATCGGCGCGGACCCGTCCGACCAGTTCGAATGCAGGTGCAGGTCCCCGCGCAGCGCGGCCCGGATTTCGCCGCCGCCGAGATCTTCAGCGCTGGAACGCAATTCGACCAGTTGGTCGGGTTCGCGACCGGCCCAGGCCTGTGCGATGACCTTCGCCGTCTTGGGTCCGATGCCCGGGATCGACTGCCAGCTGTCGGCCTGGCCGTGTCGCTCCATCGCCGCTTCGTCGAGCTTCTCCAGGATGTCGGCGGCATTGCGGTAGGCCATCACCCGTCGGGAATCCTGACGGCTGCGGTCCTTGTAGTACGCGATCTGTCGCAGCGCGGCGACCGGGTCCATCAGAGCAACTGCTCGACGACGAATCCGGCCAGGACGACGGCGAAGCCGCCCATCTCACCGAGGATGAGCAGCGTCATGACCAGACGCGTTCCGGGGGCCGGCGGGTCGAACTGGTTCTCGGTGTCGCGCTTGGCTCCGTGCAGGATGTAGCTGCCGATGGCGGCCACGAAGAAGAACACCGCCACCATCGTCGCGACCAGGTTCACCCAGGTGGGCCAGGCGCTGAGCTCGACGAACGGCGCGAACAGCAGCGTGGCGAAGGAGTACAGCAGCGCCGCGCGGTGTGCGATGTCGACGTAGGGGTGTGCGCGGTGGTCGTCGGAGACCATGATCTGGCGGTATTTCCACACCCCGAGACCGAGCGCGAGCAGAAAGATCAGGCCGGCCGCCAGCAGCGTGAGTTTGGTGTCTAGTCCAAGAGTCATCGTTCGGCCCAGTCTAATTGCGCGACTACCGTCGGGTTCATGCGATTCGCGTTCAAGACCTCACCGCAGAACACCACCTGGTCCGACATGCTGGGCGTCTGGCAGGCCGCCGACGAGATCGACGTCTTCGAGTCCGGCTGGACCTTCGACCATTTCTACCCGATCTTCTCCGACTCCACCGGGCCCTGCCTGGAAGGCTGGACCACGTTGACCGCGCTGGCTCAAGCCACCAAGCGCCTCCGCCTCGGCACCCTGGTCACCGGCATCCACTACCGTCACCCCGCCGTGCTGGCCAACATGGCCGCCACCCTCGACATCATCTCCGGCGGCCGGCTCGAGCTGGGCATCGGCGCCGGCTGGAACGAGGAGGAGTCCGGGGCGTACGGCATCGAGTTGGGCACCGTCAAGGAGCGTTTCGATCGGTTCGAAGAAGCCTGTCAGGTACTGGTCAGCCTGCTCAGCCAGGAGACGACGAATTTCCACGGCAAGTTCTACCAACTCGAGAACGCGCGCAACGAACCCAAGGGCCCGCAGCGGCCGCATCCGCCCATCGCGATCGGCGGTAGCGGCGAGAAGCGCACGCTGCCGATCACCGCGCGTTATGCGCAGCACTGGAATTTCGCCGGCGGCACACCGGAGGAGTTCGCCCGCAAACGCGACGTGCTCGCCGCCCGCTGCGCCGACATCGGTCGCGACCCGAAGGAGATCACGATGTCGGCGCACCTGGGTCTGGGTCCCGACCGTGACTATGGACAACTACTCGACACGGCGGCCGCGCTCGGGGCCGAAGGACTGGACCTGGGCATCGTCTACATCGCGCCGCCGCACGACCGCGCCGTCATCGCGCCGCTGGCCGAGGCGATTCGGGACTCGGGACTTGCCGACTGAGCAAACAAGTGGTCGCTAGACAGCGAACCGTAGTAGATCTTCGGCCGTCACCAGTCGCTCGTTGCGGGCGGGAAACTCACGGCTCTTCACGGGGTGCCGAAACAGCGACCAGGCGATCCGGCCCACCTTTGACCTGGGAACGGGGTTCATATACACAGTAACCACTCCTGCGATCGGGTTAACGCAACTGGGACTCTGGGCGACCCGAAATGTGCCCTGGTGTGACGAGGCCCACAGTCAGTTATTAGACACCCAAGTCCTGGCAAACCTTTCGCGGCACGCCGCGAATTTATCAAATGTTTCTGGTGGGACTGGTGTGACTAGCGCATCGGTGCTGCGGACGGCTTGATCGGCGCCGGCAGCGCGGTCGAACCCATCAAGAAGCGGTCCACGCCGGCGGCCGCGGCGCGGCCCTCGGCAATCGCCCAGACGATCAGCGACTGGCCACGACCCATATCACCGGCCACGAACACACCCGGAACCGAAGTGTCGAAATCGTCGCCGCGGGCGACGTTTCCGCGCTCGGTCAGCTTCACCCCGAGCTCGGAGAGCAGGCCCGGCTGTTCGGGTCCGACGAATCCCATCGCCAGCAACACCAGGTCGGCTTCGAGCTCGAAATCGGTGTCCTCGACCTTGACGAACTTGCCGTCCTTCATGGTCACCTCGTGCACCTTGAGCGCAGACACGTGACCGTCCTGCCCGAGGAATTCCTCGGTGTTGACCGAGAACACCCGCTCGCCGCCTTCTTCGTGCGCTGACGCGACCCGGTACATCAGCGGGTACGTCGGCCACGGCGTCGACTCGGCGCGCGTCTCCGGCGGACGGGGCATGATCTCGAACTGGTGGATACTGGCCGCGCCCTGCCGGTGCGCGGTGCCCAGGCAGTCGGCACCGGTGTCACCGCCACCGATGATGACGACCTTCTTGTCTTTGGCCGTGATCGGCGGCTGCCCATCCTCACCGAGGACGTCATCGCCTTCCTGCACCCGGTTACCCCACGGCAGGTACTCCATCGCCTGATGGATGCCATCCAGCTCCCGGCCCGGGATCGGCAGTTCGCGCCACGCCGTGGCGCCCCCGGCCAACACGACCGCATCGAAATCGGCCAGCAGTTGCTCGGCGGTGAGGTCTTCTCCGACGTTCACGCCGGCCCGGAACTCGGTGCCTTCGGCGGCCATCTGTTCCAGCCGCCGGTCCAGGACGCGCTTTTCCATCTTGAATTCGGGGATGCCGTAGCGCAGCAACCCACCGATGCGGTCCTCGCGCTCGAACACGGTGACCTTGTGACCGGCCCGGGTAAGTTGTTGCGCCGCAGCCAATCCGGCCGGGCCCGAGCCCACCACCGCAACCGTCCGGCCGGTGTCGCAGTGCGGCAGCACCGGTTCCACCCAGCCCTCGTCGAAGGCCCGGTCGATGATCTCCAGTTCGATCTGCTTGATGGTCACCGGATCCTGGTTGATGCCCAGCACGCACGCCGGTTCACACGGCGCCGGACACAGCCGACCGGTGAAGTCGGGGAAGTTGTTCGTCGCGTGCAGCCGCTCGATCGCGTCGCGGAAGCGACCCCGCCGTACCAGGTCGTTCCACTCCGGGATCAGGTTGCCCAACGGACAGCCGTTGTGACAGAACGGAATCCCGCAGTCCATGCAGCGCGTCGCCTGCTCCTGCAGCGTCTCGGTCTCGAATTCCTCGTAGACCTCGCGCCAGTCTTTCAACCGCAACTCGACCGGGCGCCGCTTGGGCAGTTCGCGGTGGGTGTACTTGAGGAAGCCTGTGGGATCAGCCATGAGCCGCCGCCATGATCGCCTTGTCGACATCGGCGCCGTCGCGTTCGGCGTCGGCGATCGCCTCCAGCACCTTCCTGTAGTCCCGCGGCATAACCTTCACGAAGTGCCGCCGTTGGTCCCGCCAGTCGGACAGAATGCGTTGCCCGACAGCGGAATCGGTGGCATCGACGTGCGCCTGGATGGTGGCCTGCAGGAATTCCGCATCCTCGTCGTCCAAGGTCTCGACGTCCACCATCTCGGTGTTGAGATTGTCCGACAGTTCCTCGTCGGGATCGTAGACATAGGCCACCCCGCCGGACATGCCGGCGGCGAAGTTGCGGCCGGTGCGGCCCAGGATGATTACCCGTCCGCCGGTCATGTACTCGCAACCGTGGTCACCGACGCCTTCCACCACGGCGTGGGCTCCGGAGTTGCGGACGGCAAATCGCTCGCCGACCACGCCGCGCAAGTAGACCTCCCCACTGGTGGCGCCGAACAGAATCACGTTGCCCCCGATGATGTTGTCCTCGGCGACATAGTCTTCGGGCGCATTGTCCGACGGGCGCACCACGATCCGGCCGCCCGACAAGCCCTTGCCGACGTAGTCGTTGGCGTCGCCGTAGATACGCAAGGTGATGCCCTTGGGCACGAACGCCCCGAAGCTGTTGCCGGCCGATCCCTCGAAGGTGATGTCGATGGTTCCGTCCGGCAGTCCCTGTCCGCCATAGGCTTTGGTGACCTCATGACCGAGCATGGTTCCTACCGTGCGGTTCACGTTGCTGATGGTCGTGGAGAAACGGACCGGGGAACCGGCGTCGAGCGCCTCCCGGCTCATCACGATCAGCTGCTGGTCAAGCGCTTTGTCCAGGCCGTGATCTTGTCGCGAACTGCAGTACAGGTCCTGGTTCATGAACGCCGACTCGGGCTCGTGCAGCACCGGGGTCAGGTCCAGCCGGTGGGCCTTCCAGAGCGCACGCGCCAACGTGGTGTCCAGGGCGCCGGCCTGGCCGACGGCTTCGTTGATGGTGCGGAAGCCCAACTGCGCCAGGTATTCCCGGACTTCTTCGGCGATGAACATGAAGAAGTTCTCCACGAACTCCGGCTTGCCGGTGAACCGCTCCCGCAGCAGCGGGTTCTGGGTGGCAACCCCGACCGGGCAGGTGTCCAGGTGGCAGACGCGCATCATGATGCAGCCGGCCACCACCAAAGGCGCAGTGGCGAAACCGAATTCCTCCGCACCGAGCAGCGTCGCGATCATCACGTCGCGTCCGGTCTTGAGCTGTCCGTCCACCTGGACCACGATCCGGTCACGTAAACCGTTGAGCAACAACGTCTGCTGGGTCTCGGCCAGACCCAGCTCCCACGGTGCACCCGCGTGCTTCATCGAGGTCAGCGGGGTCGCACCGGTGCCGCCGTCGTGCCCGGAGATCAGCACCACGTCGGCGTGAGCCTTGGAGACCCCGGCCGCAACCGTTCCGACGCCGTTCTCGGACACCAACTTGACGTGCACCCGCGCCGAGGGGTTGGCGTTCTTCAGGTCGTGAATCAGCTGCGCGAGATCCTCGATCGAGTAGATGTCGTGGTGCGGCGGCGGCGAGATCAACCCCACACCAGGCGTGGAGTGCCGCACCGAAGCCACCCACGGGTACACCTTGTGGCCCGGAAGTTGGCCTCCCTCACCGGGTTTGGCGCCCTGTGCCATCTTGATCTGGATGTCGGTGCAATTGGTCAGGTAGTGCGAGGTGACGCCGAACCGTCCGGAGGCGACCTGCTTGATCGCGCTGCGCCGCCAGTCGCCGTTGGGATCGGGATCGAAGCGCTTGACGTTCTCGCCGCCTTCGCCGCTGTTGGAGCGGGCGCCCAGCCGGTTCATCGCGATGGCCAGCGTCTCGTGCGCCTCGGCGGAGATCGAGCCGTAGCTCATGGCCCCGGTCGAGAAGCGCTTGACGATCTCGCTGGCCGGCTCGACCTCGTCGATCGGTATCGAAGGTCGTACCCCGGCACGGAACTTCAGCAGCCCGCGCAGCGACGCCATCCGCTCGCTCTGGTCGTCGACCAACCGGGTGTATTCCTTGAAGATCGAGTACTGCCCGGTGCGGGTGGAGTGCTGCAGCTTGAACACCGTCTCCGGGTTGAACAGGTGGTATTCGCCCTCGCGGCGCCACTGGTATTCCCCGCCGACCTCGAGTTCGCGGTGCGCACGCTCGTCGGGGCGGTCCAGATACGCCAGCGCGTGGCGGGTCGCGACGTCGGCGGCGATGTCGTCCAGGGTGATCCCGCCGGTCGGGCAGGCCAGCCCGGTGAAGTACTCGTCGAGCACGTCCTCGGAGACGCCGACGGCCTGGAACAACTGCGCGCCGGTGTAGGACGCCAACGTCGAAATGCCCATCTTGGACATCACTTTGAGCACGCCCTTGCCGGCGGCCTTGACGTAGTTGTTGAGCGCCTTGTTGCGTTCGATTCCGTCGATCACACCCCGGTCCAGCATGTCCTCGATCGACTCGAACACCAGGTAGGGGTTGATGGCGGCGGCGCCGCACCCGATCAGCATCGCCATGTGGTGCACCTCGCGGGCGTCACCGGATTCGACGACGAGTCCGACGTGCGTGCGGGTCCGATCCCGCACCAGGTGGTGGTGCACGCCTGCGACCACGAGCAGCGACGGGATCGGGGCCATCTCCTCGTTCGAGTCGCGGTCGGACAAGATGATGATCCGGGCGCCGTCGGCGATCGCTGCCGATGCCTGGGCGCGCACGTCGTCCAGCGCCGCGGCCAGGCCCGCGCCGCCGTCGGCGACCGGGTACAGACAGCGAATCACCTTGGACCGCATGCCATGTGGCCGTCCGTTGACCTCGTCGTCGGGGTTGAGGTTGATCAACTTCGCCAACTCGTAGTTGCGCAGGATCGGCTGCGGCAGCGAGATCTGGTGACACGAGGTCTCGTCGGGACTGAGCAGGTCGCGCTCCCCGCCGGTGGTGCCCTGCAGGCTGGTGACCACCTCTTCCCGGATGGCGTCCAGCGGCGGGTTGGTCACCTGTGCGAACAGCTGGTGGAAGTAGTCGTAGAGCATCCGGGGCCGCTTCGACAGCACCGCGATCGGGGTGTCGGTGCCCATCGATCCCAACGGCTCGGCGCCGGTGCGCGCCATCGGGGCGACCAGCAGGTTCAGTTCCTCGTAGGTGTAACCGAAAGCCTGCTGCCGCATGACCAGCCGGTGATGCGGCATCCGCACGTACT
The DNA here is from genome assembly GCF_059812345.1 of Mycobacterium sp. NGS59. Classification (NCBI taxonomy): domain Bacteria; kingdom Bacillati; phylum Actinomycetota; class Actinomycetes; order Mycobacteriales; family Mycobacteriaceae; genus Mycobacterium; species Mycobacterium sp. NGS59. The sequence goes on along the minus strand of NZ_JCALCN010000006.1, from coordinate 139,041 downwards.
TGTTGGCGGGCAGCTTCTCGATCGGGACCAGTCCGTCGTCCAGCCACTGCTGGTAGGGGTGCTCGGCGGCCAGCTCCGCCTTGATCTCCTCGTCGGCGACGATGCGGCCCTGCGTGGTGTCCACCAGGAACATCCGGCCCGGCTGCAACCGCATCCGCTTGACGACCTTGGACGGATCCAGGTCCAGCACGCCGGCCTCGGACGCCATGACCACCAGGCCGTCATCGGTGACCCAGATCCGGGACGGGCGCAGGCCGTTGCGGTCCAGCACCGCGCCGACGATCGTGCCGTCGGTGAACGTGATGGACGCCGGTCCGTCCCAGGGTTCCATCAACGCGGCGTGGTACTGGTAGAAGGCCCGCCGGGCTGGGTCCATCGACTCATGGCGTTCCCAGGCTTCGGGGATCATCATCAGCACCGCGTGGGCCAAACTCCGTCCGCCCAGGTGCAGCAGCTCGACCACCTCGTCGAAGCGCGCGGTGTCCGACGCTCCGGGGGTGCAGATCGGGAACAGCTTCTCCACGTCCTCTTCGGATCCGAAGACGTCGGTCTTGATCAGCGCCTCGCGGGCACGCATCCAGTTCTCGTTGCCGGTGACGGTGTTGATCTCACCGTTGTGCGCGACCCGCCGGAACGGGTGCGCCAGCGGCCAGGACGGGAATGTGTTCGTCGAGAACCGGGAGTGCACGATGCCCAACGCGCTGGTGACCCGGTTGTCCTGCAGGTCGAGGTAGAACGCCTTGAGCTGCGGCGTGGTCAACATGCCCTTGTAGACGAACGTCTGGCCGGACAGGCTCGGGAAGTACACGGTCTCGCGCCCGGGGCCGTCCTGGCCGGGGCCTTTGGTGCCGAGTTCGTGCTCGGCCCGCTTACGGACGATGTAGGCGCGACGTTCCAGCGTCATGCCCGAGGCGCCGGCCATGAACACCTGACGGAATGTGGGCATCGCGTCGCGCGACAGGGCGCCCAGCGACGAGTCGTCGGTGGGCACGTTGCGCCAGCCCAGGACCTGCAGGCCCTCGGATTCGGCGATCTTCTCGACCGCCGCGCAGGCGGCCGCGGCGTCCTTAGACGACTGCGGCAGGAACGCGATGCCGGTGGCGTAGCTGCCCGCTTCCGGCAGTTCGAAGTCCACGACTTCGCGCAGGAAGGCATCGGGCACCTGGATCAAGATGCCGGCGCCGTCTCCACTGCGCGGCTCGGCGCCGGCCGCACCACGGTGTTCGAGGTTGAGCAGCGCGGTGATCGCCTTGTCCACGATGTCGCGGCTGCGGCGGCCGTGCATGTCCACGACCATGGCGACCCCGCACGAATCGTGTTCGTATGCGGGGTTGTAAAGCCCGACGCGCCTGGGCGCCATACCCACCTAACCCTTCAGCAGACTTTCTGCACCGCCGCTTTGCGGATCGACTTCTCCGATATTGGGGCCGCACCCGGAGGTTGCGGGCTCGGCCCCGTCGGTCTCATCGATTGGCTGTCCGCCACGCGGAGATAATCCGGTCAGGACTTCGTCCGTGCATCGCTGAACGGTGATCCTGTACCTGGTTTCGACAAGTCTTAAAACGATAGGACAAAAACCGCCTGACATGCCAACTTGCCAATACTAACTTGCCAGCTCGCGGCTCCGTAAATTCGCTGTTACGGCCGCTTGACGGCCTTGCGACACGGGCCTCGGCCGACGGGGCGGCAGCGGGGCCGGAACGCATTCGGCGTCGGTGGGCCGGCAGCGTCAGTTTTTCCGGTCACTTTGCTGACGACGCCGGCGCACCCGGTCGGGAGCTCCGGGCAGGTTCGACGGCAGTCTTCACATCGGCAACATGGCGCGCTATTAGGCGTGGCAGCAATGACGCCGGATCGACGCACGACGCGTCCCGGGCGTCGCGCCACCGCCGCCGCAGCCGCCAGAGTGAGTTTGCGCAGAGTTGACAGGAACCCGAAACCGGTAGGTCGATGCACAGGGACAGGCGCGACCGGGTTCGGACCGGCGGGCGGGTGGCCGATACTGGACTGCAGCGTCCGTAGCGACCGGCAGAGCGTGGGAATCATCACGCTGAACGGTGTCGGCTGCGGACGCGACGGTCCGTCGCCATTGCACCCGAGGAGCCCATGAACGAGCCCCAGGAGTTTCTGCGCAACCGGGTGCGGCCCGATCAGCCGGCTCCGGCGGCCCCGCGGCCGCCGCAACAGCGCCCGGCCCCGCCCTCGGGATTTCGCCCGCCGGCGCCGCGTCCGCCGCTGCCCCAGCGGCCCGCTGCCCGATCGCCAGAGGCCGCGCCACCGGCCACGTTCGCTCCCCCGCCGCCGCGCGCTGTGGCGCCTGCCCGACCCGCGGCACCCCCGCAGACCGAGGCGCCGCCACCGCCCCCGGCCAGTCCGGCGCCGCCGGCCGCCGAATCCCCGGCACCCACCGACGTACCTCCCGACAGCGATCCCGCGCCGTCGGCACCCGCGCCGCCGGTCCCTCCCGCCCCCGCGCAGGCCGAATCCCCGGAACACACCGCGGTATTCGCCAAGACCGATCCCCCGCCGACGACGTCGGCCGGGCCCGCCAGTGCTCAGGACGAATCCCCGGCACACACCGCGGTTGTTCCCAGGCCCGCTCCCCCGCCACCACCGCCGCCCCCGCCGCCCCATGCCGGGCCGCCTGCCGGCCCGCCGACCCATGCCGGCCCACCGACCCATGCCGGCCCGCCGACCTATCCGCCCCCGCAATATCGACCGGCTCCGCCGCACCCGCCGTCGGCACCGCCGCACCCGCCGTCGGCTCCGTCACAGCCGTTCCCCGGAGCCGCGCGACCACCGGAGGGGGCACCGCCGCCCCGTTCCTGGGCCGGTGGCCGAGCGGACCCGGCCCGCGCGCGGTCGCGGCCCCCGCAGCGTGGGTGGCGTCGCGTGGTGCGGGCCGCCACCTTCGGGCTCGTCGACCCGGGCCCCTCGGCCGCACAACGCGACGTCGCGCAGTTCGAGGCGACGATCCGAACCCCGTTGCACGGCAATCACAAGGTGGGCGTGCTGGGCAAGGGTGGCGTGGGAAAGACTTCGGTGGCCGCCAGCGTGGGCTCGATCCTTGCCGAACTGCGCCAGCAGGACCGTGTCGTCGCCATCGACGCCGACACCGCCTTCGGGCGGTTGAGCAGTCGGATCGACCCGCGCACCACCGGTTCGTTCTGGGAATTGACGGCCGACAAGAACCTGCAGTCGTTCACCGACATGACCGCGCGGGTCGGCCGGAACGCCGCCGGACTGTACGTGCTGGGTGGTGAGCCGGTGTCGGGCCCGCGCCGGGTGCTCGACCCGGCCGTCTACCGGGAGGCCGCCCTGCGACTGGACCGCCATTTCGCGATTTCGGTGATCGACTGCGGCTCCACGATGGATGCCGCGGTCACCCGGGAAGTCCTGCGCGATCTCGACGCGCTGATCGTGGTGTCCTCGCCGTGGGCCGACGGCGCCGCCGCTGCCGCCAAGACGGTCGAGTGGTTGGCCGACCACGATCTACGGGACCTGCTGCAACGCAGCGTGGTGGTGCTCAACGACTCCGACGGCCACGCCGACAAACGCACCCGGGCGTTGTTGGCCCGCGAGTTCGTCGACCACGGCCAGCCGGTGGTCGAGGTGCCCTTCGATCCCCACCTACGTCCCGGCGGCGTCATCGACGTGACCAACGAGATGGCTCCGGCGACGCGCCTGAAGTTCCTGCAGGTCGCGGCGACCATTACGGGCTACTTCGGATCACGAACCGAACGGACCTGATCGGCGCACCGACGCGGACCGCTCATGCCGACTGGGCGGTCACCCGCTCGCGGACCGGGAAACCGTTGCGCTCGGCCAGCGACCGCAACTGGTTCAGCGCGAAGGCCCGCGCCCGACCCGAGTCCGGGATCACGACGCCGGCCCAAAGGCCCTCGGCTCCAGGGGATTCCACCGCTTCCTTGGCGCACAACCAACGGCGCGGGCAGGCCCGGCACAGCGTCTTGGCCTCTTCGTCGGGAGTCGTCGTCCAACGGTCGGGGTCCTGGGTGCACACACCGAGCTGCGGGACCTCGTACAGAGTCGTTGCGGTCATGTCGTTACGTTCCTCCGTGAAAGCGTTGCAGGTTGTGCCTGCCTGGTTCGGAACCATATAGCACTAACCATTGCGGTGCAACAGTTTGTTTTGGGTGGTGCGCTACAGGTGCTACAGCTTTGTGGCGCGATGGGAACTGTACTCACGAAATGCTGGATTACCAGGCTGTATTAGCTGTCAGTTAGCTGTGAGTCGGCTGCTGAACAGCTAGTCGCCAGCCTGGGGCATGGCGCAAAGTGTCGCCGGATGCGACAGTAGACGGTATGGTTAACCGTAGCGGTAGCCCGGTTTTGATCAGCCGCTCCGCCGTGACGACCGGCCGCGAAAAGCGTAGCGAAGGTGTAGCGATGGAAGGGTGCAACAGTTACGATGTTGGTCAGCGGAAGCCGCGTACTGCTGCCCGCTGTGGCCAACCCGAGCGAGGAACCCGTCCAGATGCTTGACGCTGAATCGACTGTCGGCCCGGCCGCGCTGGCCGTGCTGGGCAGCGTCACGCCGATGGCGCTCACTTGCGGCTACGGCATCGTCACCGTCGGCACCACGCCGGCACCCGGGGTTCAGCTGCGAGCGGTGTCCGATGGCCGTCGGCGTCGCAACGGTGGCGACCACCCGAACGGTAGGTTCGTCGGCGGACTGAGCGAAAGCTCGCCGACCGTCAACGACAACAGAAACGTCCGGTTCGGCCAACTCACTGGAGGCAAGGCGTTGACGTTCGAAGTCACCAGGCCGGCGAATCCGCCTGAAGCGCCCGCTCGGGACCGTCGGGCCGACCCAGACTCGACGGACCCGTCAGAGCTTGACCCCGGTGTCGTTCGGGCCGGCGCGGCCGCTGCCGCGCGCCGCCGCGAACTCGACATCAGTCAACGCAGCCTCGCGGCTGACGGAATCATCAACGCGGGTGCGCTGATCGCGTTCGAGAAGGGCCGCAGCTGGCCGCGCGAACGAACTCGGGCCAAGCTCGAGGAAGTACTGCAATGGCCGGCCGGGACAATCGCGCGCATCCGCGACGGCGAGACTGTCGCCTCGCCGTCCGCCCCGGCGCCCACCGTCAGCGCCGCACCCGAGACCCCGTCCCCGGACGGCGGGCCCGCGTCGCTGATTGCGCAAGCCGTGGCCGCCGCGGTCGATACCTGCAGTCTGGCCATCGCCGCGCTGCCCTCGCCCCAGGATCCCGAATTCACCGAGCGGGCGGCGCCCATTCTGGCCGATCTGCGTCAACTCGAGGGAATCGCCGTCCAGGCCACCCGGATCAGCCGCATCACCCCCGAACTCATCAAAGCCATGGGAGCGGTGCGTCGATATCACGATGAATTGATGACGCTGGGCGCCACGGCGCCCGGCGCGACCCTGGCGCAGCGTTTATATGCCGCACGCCGGCGAGCGAATCTTTCGACACTGGAGACGGCGCAGGCCGCCGGAGTTGACGAGGAAATGATCGTTCGCGCCGAGGCGGAGGAACCATTGCCGGCCGAGGTTGCCGACGCGATCGAAACGCTGATCACTCAGATCAATTGAGATGAATGGGATGGTCCGGGGAGCGGTGTCGTCGCCCCGGAATCCCGGTGTGCGCGCGGCATTGTCGTGCCCGCGAAAGCGCCACTCCCACCGGAAAATTCGTGCATCTACCCCTGCCAGAGCGCTGTTAAGCTCATTTCACGGTGCGAAGGTGCATACCGAGATGACCATGCACTCCAAATAGCCAAACGTAAGGAACCACTCCAATGTCGGGTAGCGCAATGTGCAAGACCACCAGCAACTTCATTTACGCGCAGTTGTTTTTGCTGGGTGAAGGCATTCCCGACCCGGGTGACATTTTCAACGCCGGTTCTTCATTGTTCAAAGGTGTGGCCGACAAGATCGGTTTGGCCATCCCGGGCACTAACTGGATCGGCCAGGCCGCCGACGCCTATCTGAACCAGAACACCGCCCAGGAGCTGCGCGCCAAACTGATGGGTGAAATCGACGACCTGACCGGCAATCTCATTTCCAATCAGGCCGAACACGTCTCGGATACGCGTGGTGTCCTGCGGGCGATGAAGAACATGATCGACGGCGTCTACAAGGCCTGCAAATGGCTGGAGGACAACCTGTGGATCGTCGGCGACGCGTTGTCGGTGGCGTTGGCCATCCCGTCGTGCGCGTTCGCGATGGCCGTTGTCGGCGGGGCACTGCTCTACCTGACGATCATGACGGCGATGAACGCGGCCGCCATGATCGGACTCGGCGGCCGGCTGCTCGACATCCTGACGAACCTGCCCAAGCTGGCCGGGCTGATCCCCGACATCATCGGCGGCATCATCGGCGACCTGTGGCCGCCGAAGCTGCCCGACATTCCGATCCCGGGCCTCCCCAATATTCCGGGCCTGCCCGAATTCACCTGGCCGCCGCAGGTCGGCATCCCGGACTTCAACCTGCCGATCCCGGGTCTGCCCGAGTTCCAGTGGCCGTCCATCCCCGGCCTGCCGGACTTCGGCGGGCTCATCCCCGAGCTGGGCGGCCTCATCCCGGGTTTCCCGAGTCTGCCCGGCCTGCCCAGCATCCCCAACCTGTTCCCCGGGCTGCCCGGGCTCGGCGAACTCTTCCCGGGTGTCGGCAACCTCGGCAAGTTGCCGACCTGGACCGAATTGGCCGCTCTGCCGGACTTCCTGGGCGGCTTCGCCGGCCTGCCCGTGCTGAGCTTCGGCAACCTGCTCAGCTTTGCCCAGCTGCCCGGCGTCGGACAGATCACCTCGACGATGGGCCAGTTGCAGCAACTGATGTCGGCCGGCGGCGGCCCGGGCCAACTGGGCAGCATGGCCGGGCAGCAGGCGCAGATGATTTCGTCGCAGGCACAGCAAGCCGGCCAGAACGACGACCAGCGTGACGAAGGCGCCGGAGCGGGCGCCGGATCGACAGGCGGCGAGCGCGCACCGGTCGACGCCGGAGTCGGTGGCCAGCAAGGCCAGCCGGGGACCGTCCTCTAGTACAAACAGTCGGCCTGTAAACGGCCAAACCCATACCAAGCCAAAGCCATAGCGAGTAAAACGTTAACCGTAGAGGAGGGTCTCCCCCATGTCAGTTCTCGAAGTCGTCCCTTCGTTCCTGAAGGTGCTGTCGGGCATGCAGACCGAGATCGCCGGGCAGTTCGGAACCGCGACCAATTCGGTCAACGGGATCAGCGGGCGCGTCTCGCTCACCCACGGTTCGTTCACGTCGAAGTTCAACAACGCGCTGCGGGACGTCGAGACCAACCGCACCAACACCGGCAAAGGTGTGCAGGCGGTCAGTTCCGGGCTCGCCACCAACCTGCTCTCGGCCGCCGCGGCGTACCTCAAGTCCGACGAAGGTCTGGCCGGCATCATCGACAAGATCTTCGGCTGATCATGACCGGTCCGCTCGCATCCGGTCGCGCGGGCCTCGCCGGCCTGATCGACCAAGTGGTTGGCGTATCAGTCACCATCGACGGGATGCTGGTGATCGCCGACAGGCTGCACCTGGTCGATTTCCCGGTCGCACTTGGGATTCGGCCCAACATCCCTCAAGAAGATCTGCGCGACATCGTGTGGGACCAGGTGCAGCGCGACCTCACCGCACAGGGGGTGTTGGACCACAACGGACAACCGCATCCGGCGGTCGCCACGATGGTCGACACCATCAGCAGGGCCGACCGCACGTTGGAGTGCCGCTGGTGGCGGCGCGACCGGGGCGATTCGGCCGGCGGCGTGATGGTGCGATTCGTGGTGTGCCGCAGGGGCGATACCCATGTGGTCGCGGCGCGCGACGACGACATGCTGGTGCTGCAGTTGGTGGCCCCGCAGGTCGGTCTGGCAGGCATGGTGACGACCGTGCTGGGCCCGGCCGATCCCGCCAATGTCGAACCGTTGACGGGTGTGGCGAGCGAACTGGCCGAGTGCACGACGGCGGCTCAGCTGACTCGGCACGGCGTGCCGCCCGCGCAAGCTCGCATCTACAGCGAGATCGTCAGCAACCCGACCAGCTGGGTCGAGATCGTCGCGAGCCAACGCCATTCCGGCGGAACGACGACCCTTACCCCGGCGGCGGCCGGTGTCCTCGACTCCGAGCACGGCCGACTGGTGTCGTTGCCGCGCCGGGTGGGTGGCGAGTTGTACGGGAGTTTTCTCCCCGGCACGCAGCAGAATCTGCAGCGCGCGCTGGACAGCTTGCTGGAGTTGCTGCCCGCCGGTGCCTGGTTAGACCACGCGGAAGCCTCCGCACCAGCCTGATACGAGATCTGAGAAAGGGACGCCACCGTGGACCTGCCCGGGAATGACTACGACAACAACGATCTCGGCGCGCTGGACTTCTCCGGCGGCAGCGCCGTCGAAGAGTCCTCACTCGAGGCGTTCGAAGAGTACGCGCCGCCCTCCGGATCCGGGGACTCCGGAACGGACCTCGACGCGCTCAGCGGGCTGACCGAGCACGAGGACGAGCCGGAGCTGGCGCTGTTCACCGTGACCAACCCGCAGGGGTCGGTGTCGGTGACGGCGTTGATGGACGGCCGCGTCCAGCAGGTCACGGTGACCGACAAGGCATCGAGCATGACCGAATCCGGTTTGGCCGAAGAGATTTTCGTCATCGCCGACCTGGCCCGGCAGAAAGCGCGGGCCGCACAGCACACCTTCATGGTCGAGAACATGGGTGAGATGACCGGCGACGGTGCGCAACAGAATGCGCTGCTGCACGAGTTCGTCGGCGCCACACTGAATCTGCCGACGCCGGAAGAGGCCGCCGCGTACGAAGAGCAGGTGTTCGCCTCCCGTTACGACGTGGACTACACGGCCCGGTACAACGGTGATCGATGACTGATCGCCTGGCCGGTCTGTTCGACAGTGCCGTCGGCATGCTGCCGTTGTCGGAGGCACGGTCTCTGGACTTGTTCACCGAGATCACCAATTACGACGAGTCCGCGTGCGATGCCTGGGTGGGTCGGGTCCGGTGTGGTGACACGGATCGGGTGACGCTGTTCCGATCCTGGTATTCGCGGCGTAATTTCGGGCAACTGTCCGGGGCGGCACAGATTTCGATGAGTGCGCTCAACGCCCGGGTCCCCATCGGCGGGTTGTACGGCGACATCACCTATCCGGTCACCTCGCCCCTCGCGGTCACCATGGGTTTCGCCGCATCCGAAGCGGCGCAAGGCAATTACGCCGACGCGCTGGAAGCGATCGACGCCGGCGCCGTCGCCGGGTCCGAGCATCTGGTGGCCTGGCTCAGAGCGGTGATCTACGGCGCGGCCGAACGATGGACCGACGTGATCGACGAAGTCAAAGGCGCGGGAAAGTGGCCGGACAAGTTTTTGGCCGGGGCCGCCGGTGTGGCACACGGCGTGGCGGCGGCCAATCTCGGTTTGTTCACCGAAGCCGAACGCCGGCTGACCGAAGCCAACGACTCCCCGGCCGGTGAGGCCTGCGCACGCGCCATCGCCTGGTTCCTTGCGATGGCGCGGCGCAGCCAGGGCAACGAGGACGCCGCGGTGGCGCTGCTGGAATGGCTGCAGACCACCCACCCGGACCCGAAAGTGTCGGCGGCACTGAAAGATCCGACCTACCGGCTGAAGACGACGACGGCCGAGCAGATCGCCTCGCGCGCCGACCCGTGGGATGCGGGCAGTGTGGTGACCGACAACTCCGGACGCGAGGCGTTGTTGGCCGACGCGCAGGCCGAACTGGACCGCCAGATCGGGTTGACCCGGGTCAAGATGCAGATCGAGCGCTATCGGGCGGCGACCCTGATGGCGCGGGTGCGCGCCGCCAAGGGCATGAAGGTGGCCCAGCCGAGCAAGCACATGATCTTCACCGGCCCACCCGGCACCGGCAAGACGACCATCGCCCGGGTGGTGGCGAACATGCTGGCCGGACTCGGGGTGATCGGCGAACCCAAGCTCGTCGAGACCTCCCGCAAGGACTTCGTCGCCGAGTACGAGGGCCAGTCGGCGGTCAAGACCACCAAGACCATCGACCACGCCCTGGGCGGTGTGCTGTTCATCGACGAGGCCTATGCGCTGGTGCAGGAACGGGACGGCCGCACCGACCCGTTCGGCCAGGAGGCGCTGGACACCCTGCTGGCCCGGATGGAGAACGACCGGGACCGGCTGGTGGTGATCATCGCCGGATACAGCAACGACATCGACCGGCTACTGGAAACCAACGAGGGCCTGCGGTCGCGCTTCGCGACCCGCATCGAGTTCGACACCTACTCACCCGAAGAACTTCTCGAGATCGCGAAAGTCATTGCCGCGGGCAATGACTCGACACTGAGCCCCGAGGCGGCCGATGCGTTCGTGGAGGCGGCCAAGGTGTTGCACGATCGCACGTTGCGCGGCCGCCCGGCCCTCGACATCGCCGGCAACGGCCGCTACGCGCGGCAACTGGTGGAAGCCGCCGAGCAGTGCCGCGACATGCGGCTGGCGCAGGGTCTTGACATCGAGGCCCTGGATGTGGACCGACTACAAGAGATCGACAGCGCGGACATGGCCGAGGCGATCGCCACGGTCCATGCCCACCTCAACATGAGAGAGTGACCCATGGGGCTACGCCTGACCACCAAGGTTCAGGTCAGCGGCTGGCGCTTCCTGCTCCGCCGCGTCGAGCACGCGATCGTGCGGCGAGACACCCGCATGTTCGACGATCCCTTGCAGTTCTACAGCCGGTCGGTCTGGCTCGGTGTCGTCATCGCCGTCGTGGTCCTGGTGGGTGCAGTTCTGCTCGCCTACTTCAAACCCCAGGGGAAGTTAGGCGGCACAACCCTTCTCACCGACCGGGCGACCAACGAGCTGTATGTGATCGTCTCGGGCCAGCTGCACCCGGTCTACAACTTGACTTCGGCGCGGCTCGTGCTGGGCAATCCGTCCAACCCGGCCACCGTCAAGTCCTCCGAACTGACCAGGCTGCCGCTGGGCCAGACCCTCGGAATTCCCGGGGCCCCCTACGCCACGCCGACGTCCGGGGGCAACGACTCGGTCTGGACGTTGTGCGACACCGTATCCCGCGCCGACAGCGCCTCGCCGGTGATACAAACCTCGATAATTGCCATGCCTCTGCAGATCGATCCCACGGTGGACCCGGTCGACGCGAACGAGGCGCTGTTGGCCACATACCAGGGCCAGCAGTGGATTGTCACCGAAAAGGGCAGGCACTCAATCGATCTCAACGACCGTGCGCTGACGTCGTCGATGGGTATCCCGGTCACCGCCAAAGCCGTCCCGATTTCCGAGGGCATGTTCAATGCGCTGCCCAGCCAAGGCGCCTGGCAGTTGCCGCCGATACCGGGTGCCGGCGCCCCCAACACCCTCGGGCTGCCCGACGAGCTGGTGATCGGTGCGGTGTTCCAGATCCGCGCCGAGAAGGGTCCGCAGTATTACGTGGTGCTGCCCGACGGCATCGCGCGGGTGAACTCCACCACCGCATCCGCGCTACGCGCCAGCCAATCCCACGGACTGGTCGAACCGCCGGCCGTGGTCCCCAGCGTCGTGGTCAAGATCCCCGAGCAGGTGTACCCCTCGCCGTTGCCCAACGAACAGCTCAAGATCCTGTCCCGGCCCGACGAGCCCACGCTGTGCTGGACGTGGGAGCGCGCCACCGGTGACCAGGCCCCCAAGCAGGCGGTGCTGTCGGGCCGGCATCTGCCGATAGCACCGAACCTGATGAACACCGGCATCAAGCAGATCCAGGGCACGGCAACCATTTACATCGACGGCGGCAAGTTCGTCCGGCTCCAGTCGCCGGATCCGCGGTACGGCGAATCCATGTATTACATCGACCCCGAAGGGGTGCGATACGGGGTGCCGAACGCCGACTCGGCCAAGGCGCTGGGCCTCGGTTCGCCGAAAACCGCGCCCTGGGAAGTCATTCGGCTGCTGGTCGACGGTCCGGTGCTGTCCAAGGATGCCGCGATGCTCGAGCACGAGACGCTGCCCGCGGACCCGACACCCCGCAAAGTTCCAGCCGGCACCCCGGGAGCGCCCTCGTGACAGTGGAAGAACGATGACGACGAAGAAGTTCACCCCGACCATCACCCGAGGCCCCCGCCTGACGCCCGGCGAGATCAGCCTGACCCCTCCCGACGACCTCGGTATCGACATCCCGCCATCCGGTGTGCAGAAGGCACTTCCGTATGTGATGGGCGGCTGCATGGTCGGCATGATCGCGATCATGCTGGCCGGCGGCACCAAGCAGTTGTCGCCCTACATGCTGATGATGCCGCTGATGATGATCATGATGATGGTCGGCGGTATGGCCGGCGGCACCGGCGGAGGCGGCAAGAAGGTGCCCGAGATCAACGCCGACCGCAAGGAGTACCTGCGTTATCTGGCCGGGCTGCGCAGCCGGGTCACCGCGTCGGCCAGCTCGCAGGTGGCGTTCTTCTCCTATCACGCACCGCATCCCGAGGATCTGCTCTCGATCGTCGGGACGCAACGACAGTGGTCGCGTCCGGCCAACAGCGACTTCTACGCCGCCACCCGCATCGGGATCGGCGACCAGCCCGCGGTGGACCGGTTGCTGAAGCCGGCCGTCGGCGGCGAATTGGCGGCGGCGACCGCGGCACCTCAGCCGTACCTGGAGCCGGTCAGCCACATGTGGGTGGTGAAGTTCCTGCGCACCCACGGCCTGATCCACGACTGTCCGAAACTGTTGCAGCTGCGCACCTTTCCGACGATCGCCCTCGGCGGTCACCGGCCCGGTGCCGATCGGCTGCTGGCCGCGATGATCTGCCATCTGGCGGTGTTCCATCCGCCGGACCTGCTGCAGATCCGGGTCCTCACCGAGGATCCCGACGATCCCGACTGGTCCTGGCTGAAGTGGCTGCCGCACGTTGCGCACCAGACCGAGACCGACGCCGCCGGCCCGGTCCGGATGATCTACACCCGCCCCGACGGTCTGGCCGATCTGGCCGCGCGTGGACCGCATGCGCCGGACGCCCTGCCCACCGGGCCCTACGTCGTCGTCGTCGACCTCACCGGCGGCAAGGCGGGGTTCCCGCCCGACGGCCGGGCCGGGGTCACGGTGATCACGCTGGGCAATCACCGCGGCTCGTCCTACCGGATCCGGGTCGACGAGGACGGCAAGGCCGACGACCGGCTGCCCGGACAGCAATTCCGACTGGTGGTGTCGGCGGCCGACGGCATGTCGCCCGCCGAGGCCAACCGGGTGGCCCGAAAGCTGGCCGGCTGGTCCATCACCGGGACCATCCTGGACCGGACTCAGCGCGTGCAGAAGAAGGTGGCCAGCGAGTGGCATCAACTGGTGGGCGCCAAGAGCGTCGAGGAGGTGACGCCGAGCCGCTGGCGGATGTACACCGACACCGACCGGGACCGGCTCAAGATCCCGTTCGGGCACGAACTCAAGACCGGCAACGTGATGTACCTGGACATCAAGGAGGGCGCGGAGTTCGGCGGCGGGCCGCACGGCATGCTCATCGGCACCACCGGCTCGGGCAAATCGGAGTTCCTGCGCACCCTGATCCTGTCGCTGGTCGCCATGACCCACCCGGACCAGGTGAACCTGCTGCTCACCGACTTCAAGGGCGGTTCGACCTTCCTCGGGATGGAGAAACTCCCGCACACCGCCGCCGTCGTCACCAACATGGCTGAGGAAGCCGAGCTGGTGAGCCGGATGGGCGAGGTATTGACCGGCGAGCTCGACCGGCGCCAGAACATCCTGCGGCAGGCTGGCATGCAGGTCGGTGCGGCCGGCGCGCTGTCCGGGGTCGCCGAGTACGAGAAGTTCCGCGAGCGCGGTGCCGATCTGGCGCCGCTGCCAACGCTTTTCGTGGTGGTGGACGAGTTCGCCGAGCTGCTGCAGAGTCACCCCGACTTCATCGGCCTGTTCGACCGGATCTGTCGGGTGGGCCGGTCGCTGCGGGTGCATCTGCTGCTGGCCACCCAGTCGCTGCAAACCGGCGGGGTCCGGATCGACAAGCTGGAACCCAACCTCACCTACCGAATTGCGTTGCGCACCACCAGCTCTCACGAGTCCAAAGCGGTCATCGGCACGCCGGAGGCACAGTACATCACCAACAAGGAGAGCGGCGTCGGGTTCCTGCGGGTCGGCATGGAGGATCCGGTGAAGTTCAGCACGTTCTATATCGGCGCCCCCTACATTCCGCCGGCCAGCGCGGACACCAACGGCGAAAGTGGGCGCGACGGAGCGCAAGTCGGCAAGCAGTCGGTGCGGATCCGGCAGTTCACCGCGGCGCCGGTCGTCGATGAGGAGGTGCTGACGTCGTGACCGAAACGGAAGTGCGCGCGCTGCGCGAGGTGGTGCTCGACCAGCTGGGCACCGGCGAATCGCGCGCCTACAAGATGTGGCTGCCGCCGCTGGCCGATCCGACACCGCTGAACGAACTCATCGCCCGCGACCGGCGCCAGCCGTTGCGGTTCGCCCTCGGGATCATGGATGAGCCGCGCCGGCATCTGCAGGAGACGTGGGGCGTCGACGTGTCCGGAGCGGGCGGCAACATCGGCATCGGCGGCGCACCCCAGACCGGAAAGTCCACGCTGCTACAGACTTTGGTGATGTCGGCGGCCGCGACCCACTCACCGCGCAACGTGCAGTTCTACTGCATCGACCTCGGAGGCGGTGGCCTGATCTATCTCGAGAATCTTCCGCACGTCGGCGGCATCGCGAACCGCTCCGAACCCGACAAGGTCTACCGCGTGGTCGCCGAGATGCAGGCGGTGATGCGGCAACGGGAGCAGCTGTTCAAAGAAAACCGGGTCGGCTCGATCGCGATGTACCGCCAACTGCGCGACGACCCGAGCCAACCCGTCGCGGCCGACCCCTACGGTGACGTGTTCCTGATCATCGACGGGTGGCCCGGGTTCGTCAGCGAATTCAACGAACTCGAATCCGCGGTACAGGATCTGGCCGCGCAGGGCCTCGCGTTCGGCGTCCACGTCGTCATCTCCACGCCGAGGTGGACGGAACTGAAATCACGCGTCCGTGACTATCTGGGCACCAAGATCGAGTTCCGGCTCGGCGACGTGAACGAAACCCAGATCGACCGCATCACCCGGGAGATCCCGGCCAACCGTCCCGGACGCGCGGTGTCGATGGAAAAACACCATCTGATGATCGGGGTACCGCGGTTCGACGGTGTGCACAGCACCGACAATCTCGTCGAAGCGATCACCGTCGGGGTCGATCACATCGCGTCCCAGACCACCGAGAAGGCCCCGCCGGTGCGGGTGCTGCCCGAACGGATCCATCTCTACGAACTCGACCCCAACCCGCCCGGGCCCGACGCGGACTACCGCACCCGTTGGGAGATCCCGATCGGGCTGCGCGAGGCGGACCTCACGCCCGCCTACAGCCACATGCACACTAACCCGCATCTGCTGATCTTCGGTGCGGCCAAGTCGGGCAAGACCACCATCGCGCACGCGATCGCGCGGGCCATCTGTGCCCGCAACAGTCCACAGCAGGTGCGGTTCATGCTGGCCGACTACCGCTCGGGTCTGCTGGACGCCGTCCCGCAGTCGCACTTGCTGCAAGCCGGCGCGATCAACCGCAACAGCGCGAGCCTGGACGAGGCGGTTCAGGCGCTGGCGGTGAACCTCAAGAAGCGGCTGCCGCCGACCGATCTGACCACCGCGCAATTACGTTCCCGATCATGGTGGAGCGGATTCGATGTCGTGTTACTCGTCGACGACTGGCACATGATCGTCGGGGCCGCCAGCGGCATGCCGCCAATGGCACCGCTGGCGCCGTTATTGCCGGCCGCGGCGGATATCGGGTTGCACATCATTGTCACCTGCCAGATGAGTCAGGCGTACAAGGCCACGATGGACAAGTTCGTCGGCGCCGCGTTCGGGTCGGGTGCACCGACGATGTTCCTCTCCGGGGAGAAGCAGGAGTTCCCATCCAGCGAGTTCAAGGTCAAGCGCCGGCCCCCTGGCCAGGCATTTCTCGTCTCGCCCGACGGGAAGGAGGTGATCCAGGCGCCCTACATCGAGCCCCCGGACGAGGTCGGAGAATAAGTGTTCGGACCACCCCCGAACCCCGGTTAGGATTATTGCAACGCACTTCAATGGGCTCGGAGAACACCTGATAATCGGGCCTTAAGGAATTCCGGCGATAACCGACGAAGTTTGGGCCGGAGCGCCAATAATCGCGACATAATCAATGGCCTTCATATCGCTTTCAATAAGGAATGAAGCGCGACCAGAGGGGAATTGTCCACATGCTATGGCACGCACTGCCACCGGAGCTGAACACCGCACGGCTGATGGCCGGCGCGGGCGCGGCTCCGATGCTGGCGGCAGCCATGGGATGGCAGGCGCTGGCGGCGGCGCTGGACGCTCAGGCGGTCGAACTGACCGCGCGGCTCAACTCTCTCGGCGAGGCCTGGACCGGAGGCAGCAGCGACAAAGCGATCGCGTCGGCGCTGCCGATGGTGACCTGGTTGCAGACCGCCTCGACGCAGGCCAAGACGCGCGGCCTGCAGGCCACCGCCCAAGCCGCCGCTTACGAGCAGGCGATGGCGACCACACCGTCGTTGCCCGAGATCGCGATGAACCACATCACCACCGCAATCCTGACCGCAACCAACTTCTTCGGCATCAACACCGTGCCGATCGCTTTCAACGAGATCGACTACTTCGTCCGCATGTGGACCCAGGCGGCCGTGGCGATGGACATCTACCAGGCCGAGACGCTGGCCAACACGATGTTCGAGAAGATCGAGCCGATGACGGCCATCCTCGACCCGGGGATGAGCCAGAGCGCGATGGCGTCAAACCCGTTGCTGGGCATGCCAACTCAGCTCGGCAGTGTCACGCCGGGTCAGCTGTCCGCGACAGCCGGCCAGGCCGCCGAACTGAGCGGCCCGATGCAGCAGCTCGCTCAACCGGCGCAGCAGATGACCTCGATGTTCAGTCAGATGGGCAGCAGTTCGGGCGGTACCGGGCCCGGGTTGGCTGACGATGAGGCGCAGATGGGCTTGCTCGGTGCCAGCCCTCTGTCGAACCACCCCCTCGCTGGTGGCTCGGGTGCCAGCGTTGGCTCGGGATTGCTACGCGGGGAAGCACTCCCGGGCGCGGGTGGGACATTGACCCGCACCCCGTTGATGACCGGACTGATCGACAAGCCCGTCGGCCCCGCGATGATGCCCGCGGCGGCCGCCGGCGAAGCGGCTACCGGTGGCACGGCGCCCGTGGGTGCCGGTGCGATGGGCCAGGGCGCTGCGGCCGGCGGCGGCACCCGGACCGCCCTAGCCGTCCCGACCGCGGCTGCCGAAGAGTCCGAAGACGCCGAGCCAGACCTGTGGGACGACGAGGACGACTGGTGATTGTCTCGATCGTTCAGGCCCACAACAGACTTCCCGGCCAAACCGGGCCGGAAGACTTGCCAACCACGGCGAGGAATGGAAAGAGAGAAAGTAGTCCAGCATGGCAGAGATGAAGACTGATGCCGCTGCCCTCGCGCAAGAGGCAGGTAACTTCGAGCGAATCTCGGGTGATCTGAAGACCCAGATCGACCAGGTCGAGTCCACCGCAGCGTCATTGCAGGGTCAGTGGCAGGGTGCCGCCGGTCAGGCCGCCCAGGCCGCCGTGGTGCGTTTCCAGGAAGCCGCCAACAAGCAAAAGGCCGAACTCGACGAGATCTCGACGAATATCCGTCAGGCCGGCGTCCAATACCAGCGTGCCGACGAGGAGCAGCAGCAGGCGCTGTCCTCGCAAATGGGCTTCTGATCCAATTCCCCAATACCACCAAGAAACGGAGCAATCGAAATGACGGAACAGCAGTGGAATTTCGCCGGCATCGAGGCCGCGGCCAGCACCATTCAGGGAAACGTGACCACGATCCACTCCCTGCTCGACGAGGGCAAGCAGTCGCTGACCAAGCTTGCGGCGGCGTGGGGCGGCAGTGGTTCGGAGGCCTACCAGGGCGTTCAGCAGAAGTGGGACAGCACCGCACAGGAGCTGAACAACTCGCTGCAGAACCTGGCCCGGACGATCAGCGAGGCCGGGCAGGCCATGCAGTCGACCGAGGGCAGCGTGACGGGAATGTTCGCCTGACAAAGGCTTCTTTACGCGTAGAATCCCGAAGCACGAGATCGGGCGAGTTCAACCCATCCGGGGGATCTCGCCCCTTCTCGTGCTTTGTCCTTTTGACGAACTTCTGAGAGGTTCTGATGCCGGCCGACTACGACAAGCTCTTTCGGCCCGCCCAGGATTCCAATTCGCCCGACGACGACACGGGGCAAACTTTCTTCGATCCCAATGCGGGTTATTCGTCGTCGCCCAAAGCGAACGGCGATGCCGCGCCGGCCATCGACTGGTCCCAGCCGCCTACTCCGGCCTCCTCACCCGCAGCACCCCCCGGGCCGATCGGCGTGCCCGCACCCCAGCCGCCACCGACACCGCCCGATTTCTCGGCGGAGCTCCCCCAAGCGTCCGCCGCGCCGGCCGCGGGGAGCAGGTCTCCGCTGCCGCCGATGCCGATCGGTGGACCACCACCGCCCCCGCCGCCCGAACTCCCGCAGTACTCGCCCCAGCCGCCGGTCGCCCCGCCGTCTGAGGCGCCGCCGTCTGAGGCGCCGCCGGCAGCCGAACCAGCTGTGTTCGAGTCACCGGCCGAACCCCCGAGGGCGGCGCCCGAGCGCCCAGCACCGACGCGACCACCCATGCCGATCGGCAGGCCGCCGGGACCGCCGCCCGCGGCGCCCGGACCGTCACCGAAACCCCCCGAACCGCAACATGTTTCGGAGGATGCTCCGCCCCCGATGGTGACCGAACCACCACCGCGAGCAACCCGCGGAGCGGACCCCGGTCCGGCGTCGAACGTGGCCCCGGCACCACGCGACCGGCCGCCCGCTGTGGTACCGCAGCCACCGAAGCCTCCGTCGTCGCGGCCTGCGGCGGGGTCGAATCCTCGGGTGCGGCTCGGCGGTAACCAACGCCCGCCGTCACGGCCGACCCAACCACGACCCCAACCCGAGCAGCCGTCGCGGCCGACCGAACCACCACCCCGCGGCGAGCAGCCGTCACCGACCGAACAGCGGCCCGAAGCCGAGGAGCCGTCGCGGCGGGCGCGACGCGGACACCGTTATCTGCCCGACCCCGAATCCGGTGCACCCGATCCCACGGCCGGCCCGTACTTCCGGGTCCCGATGCCCGATGCCCGCCCAGCCGGAGATGCGCCCGCGCCGCCTCCGCCGGGCGACCGTCCTGGCCGGCGTCGGGCCCCGTCGGGACCGATCCCGGTCCCGATGCCGCCGTCGGCGCCGACACCGGTTGCCGCACAACCGCATCCGCCGGCCGCACCGCCATCCGAGGCGACGGCGGGCATTCCGACCGCTCCGCCGCCGGCGCCCGGCAAGCCCGTCAAGCCTGTCAAGCCCGTCAAACCCGTGCCGCAACGAGGTTGGCGCCGCGTCGTCTACAAACTCACGCGGATCAATCTCGGCCTGTCCCGCGACGAGAAACTCCAACACGACCTCCGGGCCAGGGTCGCCCGAAAGCCCCGGGGCTCTTACCAAATCGGCATGCTGGGCCTGAAGGGCGGGGTCGGCAAGACGACCACGACGGTGACGCTGGGCACCATGCTGGCCCAGGTGCGCGGCGATCGGATCCTGGTGCTCGACGCGGATCCCGGTTGCGGGAATCTCGCCGAACGGGCGGGACGCACATCGCCGTCGTCCATCGTGGATCTGTTGGCCGACAGAAATGTGTCGCACTACAACGACGTCCGCGCCCACACCAGCGTGAACGCGGACAACCTCGAGATTCTGCCGACCGCCGAATACACCACCGCCGCACGCGGACTCAGCGGAGACGACCTGCGCTTCGCCGTCGACACGGTGTCGAAGTTCTACAACCTGGTCCTGGCCGACTGCGGACCCGGCCTGTTCGACCCGGTTACCCGCGGTGTGCTGGAGACGGCGTCGGCGATCGTGATCGTCACCAACGTGTCGCTGGACAGCGCCCGACAAGCCGAAAGCGCACTGGAATGGTTGCGGCACAACGGCTATCAAGATCTGCTCGATCGCGTCGTGGTGGTGATCAATCACGTCGCGGTCGGGGACACCAACGTGCCGGACAAGCAATTGGTGCGACAGTTTCAACAGTTGGTTCGACCCGACCGGGTGGTGCTGCTGCCGTGGGACAAGCACATCGCCGCCGGGACCGAGATTCGCCTCGACCAGATCGGCCCGGTATACAAGCGCCGGGTTCTCGAGCTGGCCGCGGCTCTGTCCGACGATTTCGAAAGGGCTGGACGTCGTTGAGCGCACCTGCTGTTGCCACCGGTTCGACCGCCGCGGGGTCTGGTCCCGCACGACCCGCGACCACGCGAGTCACGGTTCTCACCGGCCGGCGGATGACCGACCTGGTGTTGCCGGCGGCGACACCGATGTCCGCCTACATCGACGAGACCGTCGCGGTGCTGGCCGATCTTTTGGAGGACACGCCGCCCGACATCCTGGCCGGGTTCGACTTCTCCGCGCAGGGGGTGTGGACGTTTGCGAGGCCCGGGTCGCCGCCGCTGAAACTCGACCAGTCGCTCGACGAGGCCGGCGTGGTGGACGGATCCTTGCTGACCCTGGTCTCCGCCAGCCGGACCGAACGGTACCGACCGCTCGTCGAGGACGTCATCGATGCGATTGCGGTGCTGGACGAATCGCCGGAGTTCGACCGTACGGCGCTGAATCGGTTTGTCGCGGTGGCGATCCCGCTTCTGGCCGTGCCGATGACCGCGGTCGCGTTACGCGCGTGGTGGCTGACCGGGCGCAGTTGGTACTGGAGCCTGGCGCTGGGCCTGGTGGGCATCGCCGTGCTGGCCGGTTCGTTCGTGGCGAACCGCTTCTACCGCAAGTCCCAGCTCTCCGAATGCCTGTTGATCGCGGCGATACCGGTGATCGCGGCGGCCGCGGCCATCGCCGTCCCGCTGCCCAGAGGGGTGGGTTCGCTCGGCGCCCCGCAACTCGCCGCCGCCGCGGCGGCCGTCTTGGTGCTGACGCTGGTGGCCCGCGGCGGGCCCCGCCGGCGGCATGAGCTGGCGTCGTTCGCCGTCATCACCACGATCGCGGTGATCGGCGCCGCGATCGCCTACGGGTACGGCTATCAGCGCTGGGTGTCGGCCGGTGCGATTGCGTTCGGCCTGTTCGTGGTGACCACGGCGGCCAAACTGACTGTGGCCGTGGCCCGCATCGCGCTGCCGCCGATACCGGTGCCCGGCGAAACCGTCGACAACGAGGAACTGCTCGACCCGGTCGCCGCCGACGAGACGACCAAGGACGAAACACCTACCTGGCAGGCGATCATCGCCTCGGTGCCCGCCTCGGCAGTACGACTGACCGAGCGAAGTCAGCTGGCCAAGCAACTGCTGGTCGGCTTCGTGACGGCGGGCACGTTGATTCTGGCCGTCGGCGCGATCGCGGTCGTGACGCACGGCCACTTCTTCGTCCACACACTGGTGATCGCGGCGTTGCTGACGGTGCTCTGCGGGTTCCGGTCGCGGCTCTACGTGGACCGCTGGTGCGCGTGGGCCTTGCTCGCGGCCTCCGTCGCCATTCCGACCGGGCTGGCCGCGCGGCTCAGTCTGTGGTACCCGCACTGGGCGTGGCTGATCCTGAGCGGGTATCTGGCGCTGGCGGTGGTCGCCCTGGTGATCATCGGTGCGATGGCACCGGTGCGCCGCATTTCGCCGGTGGCCAAACGGATTTCGGAGCTGGTCGACGGAGCGGTCGTCGCGTCCGTCATTCCGCTGTTGCTCTGGGTCACCGGCGTCTACGACATGGTGCGGAATCTGCGGTTCTGACTTGCAATCTGGGTGACGCCAGGACGCAACTCAGATCGGTGCGGCGACCGATCCCGACGGTGCCGCGCCTCCGGCCGCGCCCGCCACCGGCGCACTGACCAGCGTGGTCTGCCCCGCGGCGGCTCCGTCGGGCTGGCCGTCCGCCGCGTCTTGGGATTCGTCGTCCTTCTTGTCCTCGTCGTCGGGCTTGGTGTCACTGGCGAGCTGCGCCGACGACGACCCTTGGGAAGCCTGCGACGCGGCCTGCTGCACGCTCTGCCCGACCTGCTGACCCATCGGTGCCATCTGTTGGGCCAGCGGCGCCAGGTGGATCAGCTGCGGCACGGTCGCCTGCAGTTGCGGGGCCAATGCTGCTGCCTGCGCACCGACCGCCGCACCGAGCTGCTGGCCCACCCCCGCGGCGGCCGCGGTACCCCCGGACGCGCCCAGCAGTTGTTGTGCCGCACCAGACGGTCCGCCGAGCATCTGGGCACCGAGCGCGCCCGCCGGCCCGGTCATGGCTGCCGTTGCGGCGTTGGCGCCCAACGACTGACCGTCGCCGACGAACCCGTACTGCGCCATCGCCTGCCCCAGCGACTGATCGGCTTTGATGTAGATGTCGGCGGCGGCGGTCATGCTGCCGGCGGTCCGCTTCAGCGCGGCGGTGACGCCGGGCAGTCCGTCGGAAACCAGGGACTCGATGCCCGGCATCGTCGCGTTGATCGCCGCTGACACCGCATCGGTACCCGTCGCGGCGATCGGCGCGGGCGGGGCCGGGAAGACGAGCTCGCCGAGTTTGCTCGCCGCGGCGATCAGGCGGGTGGGATCAACGGCCAGCGGTTCAGCCATCGCCGCTTCCCTTCTGTACGTTTCCCACTCGGAAATTTTACCCCGGGTGACACCGCCCCCATTGCGGCAATTTCGTTTGCCGGCTTTACGTTCAGGGCGTCGCCGACAACGCGCTGTCGAGCAGACCCGCGACCGACCGCCAGTACAGGAACTCCTCGACCGCCGGGCGCTGCGCTTGCGCATCCGCTGCCCCGTAGGCCTGATGCAGGGCCAGCTCCTGGCAGTGGTTGGCGTAAGCGTGGAACGCCCGCAGATGCGCGATCTCGCGACCGGTGGCGGTGCTGGTCATGGGTTTCATCAGCTCGAACCAGAACATGTGCCGCTCGTCGTCGGGTGCGCTCTCAGCGGCCGGCGCCGGCGGCAATACGCCCACCAGCTGCAGGTCGTCGGTCTCGGCCAGCTGCGCGGCCGCCGACGGGTCGACGACCTCGAGGCGGGGCCGGCCGATCATCTTGCCGCTCTCGGGAATGTCGTCGGCTTCCAGGATGATCTTGGCCACGCCCGGATCGGAGTTGGCCAACTGTTCGGCGGTTCCGATCACCGCCCGCAGCGTGAGATCGTGGAACGCTGCCCATCTCTGCACGGCCAGCACCGGATACGTTGCGGTGCGGGCTTTTTCGTCGGCCGGGACGGCGCGGTCGGCGCTGGCCATGAACACTTTGGCCGGCAACTGAACGCCCTCGGGGATGTAGGCCAGCCCGTAGCTGTTGGCCACCACGATCTCGCCGTCGGTGGTGACGGCGGTGATCCAGAAGAAGCCGTAGTCGTCGTCGCCGCCGCTGTCGTGCGCGTTCAGCGCGGCGGCGACCCGGCGGGCCAGGCGCAGCGGATCCTTCTTGGCCCCGCGGGCGCCGGAGGCTGCGGCCACCGCATCGCGTGCGGCCCGGGCCGCCGAAACGGGCACCGACGGCAATGCCGTCACGTCGTGTGTCGGCTCCTTGTTGTCCTTCTGCGCCTCGTCCGTGCGGTCCGGCGGCGCGGGGCGTGCCGGCGCCGACGTGCGCGCCGCAGCCGCACGGGTCGACGCGGCCGGTGCCCTGCCTGCCGCACCCAGCGGCGCGCGCCCACCAGCGGCACGCGACCCGGCGCCCGACGCCGCGGACGCCCCGGTGGTGTGGCTTGCTCCGGCGGAGGCAGCCGCCGAACCCACCCCGGCCGAGGCACCCCGAGCCGGGGCCGCCATACCGGTGGCCGCTGCGGGAGCCATCGCGGGCGAGGCGTCGTCCCCGCGGTGCGACGGTCCCGAGGGACTCCCGGACTGACCGGGGTGCGTCGGTGCGTCGATGGCGGCGGCCGGCTTGACGTGCGCGGGATCGGTGCTGGGGGCGGCCGGGGTCGACGGGGTACCGGGATCCGCCGGCATCGACGGCTGGTCCGGCGAGGGGCCGACGGGTGCTGGCGTCGGGGGCGTCGGGTTGATCGGCGCCGGTGAGGGACTCGGCGTCGGTGACGGACTCGGCGCGGGTGACGGACTCGGCGCGGGAGACGGGTTGACCGGCCGGACCGGAGTGACCGGGGTCGCCGGCTTGCCCGGGATCGGGGTGATCGGGGTGACCGGTTGACTCGGATTGACCGGGACCACCGGCGGAACCGGGCTGATGGGGGTGACGGGCGAGCCCGGGTCGGACGGAATCACCGGGGTCACCGGAACTCCCGGCCCGACCGGGTCGTAGGGGTTGGCCGGCGTCGGCTCGAACGGCGTCGGGGTGATCGGCGTGACCGGCTGGCCCGGCGCGACCGGATCGTACGGATTGGCCGGCGTCGGCTCGAAGGGCGTCGGCGAGGGGACGACGGGCGTCGGCGTGCTCGGCGTCGGGACCACCAGCGTCGGGACGTCCGGGGCAGGGGGCGTCACCTGGTGCAGCAGGTCCTGCAGAGCGTTGTGCGGCGGCTTCCAGTCCTTGGATGCCAGCACCTGCTCGGCCGCCTCGGCAACCAGACTGGAGTTGGCCTGCTGCGTCTCCCGCACCAGCGCATTGATGGCCGCCTGGCGCGCTTCTGGCTCCAGCTCCTGATCGTTTTCCAGGATGAGTATTTCCCGCTGAGCGCCGTCGACGTTATTGCCGATCTCGGATTTCGCCGCGACGATCAAGCCGCCGATGTGCTGATGCCAGGTGATGACGGTGGCCAGGTAATCCTGCAGCGTGCTCATCTCGGTCAGATTCGTACCGAGCGCACCGTTGGCGGCGTTGGCGGCACCGCCCGACCAGACGCCGCCGTCGAAGACCTCGACCTGTTGGCGGCGGGCGGCATCCATCACGTCGGTCACTTTGCGCAGCATCCGGTTGTATTCCTGCGCACGGTCGTAGAACGTGTCCTCGTCGGATTCCGGCCAACCACCCGAACTCAGCATCTGACCGGCATACTCACCGATCGGTCTCGGGATACCCATTGCCGTCTCTTTCAAAGATCATTGATAAACGCTTGCCGCACACTGCAATTCCGCGGCCGAGTGTGAATCTCGCTGCGCGACACGCCGAGTCGCTGTCGCGAGATTCACATTCGGCGCAACAACGTCAGGCGGGTCCGGGGTTGGCCGCTTTGCCCATAGCCGCGAGCGCCGCAGTGAGCTGCTCGCCGGCCGCGGCGTTGTACTTACTCGCCGCCGACTGTGCGTTCTGCAGTGCCTCGTTGATCCGCACACCCACCGCCTCGGCACCGATCTCCTTGATCAAACCGTCGTCGATGCGCACGCCGGTGAGCCACTGGTGTCCGTTGATCGTCACCTCGACGCTCCCGGCCTCGTCGGCGCCGCGGAACGCGCCGTTGTTCATCTGGTTGAGCGTGCCTTCGAGGGCCTGCTGGAAACGTGCCGCCAGGGCCAACGCCGCGGCGACGTGGGGTTCCATATCCATGTGGGTCACTTCGGCTCCTTCATGTCTTGCCGGCGGCGTTGACCGATGATCGCTTCGGTCCACTCCCTGTCTTCGGTGTAGAGGGCTTCGTCATCCTGTTGTGCGCCTTTGGATTTGGATCCCCCACCGCCCTGGCCGTGGGCACCCATCGGCATTCCCATGCCGCCGCCACCCATGCCGCTGCCGCGGCCGGCGCCCGCTTGGCCGAGTCCGCCGATGTCACCCACGCCGGCCGGTCGCATCGATTCACTCGAGATGCCGGTGCCGGCGCCGCCCGCCTCGGCCAGCGGCATCGACGGCATCCCGCCGCCACCACCGCCGCCGCCCAGCGACATCGGTTTGACGCCAAGGTCTTTGCCCAGACTCGCGGCCGCGTCGCGACCCGCCGAACCGATCTCGGCGCCGATGCCCGACGGCATACCGCCGCCGCTACCCGCGCCGGCACCCATCGGCGGCATCATCGGAGTCTGCATCCCCGAGCCCGAACCGCCGCCGGCCATCGCCGCCGCCTGCATCACCTGAGTGGGAATCAAACCCGGCGTCTGGGGCGGCGGTGGCGGGTCGATCTTGATGGCGGCCGGCGGCTTCGGCGGGTTCACCGCTTCCAGCTGAGCCTTGCTGTTGTAGTCGCTGAGCACCTGCTCGGACTTGGTCTGGTACTCCGCGTAGAGCTTGATGGCCTGGTCCTTGTACGCCGGATCCTTCGACAGCTCTTCGAGTTTGGTGATGTCGGCCAACGTCGGGTGCGCGCGGCGTGCCCACACCTGCAGTTGCGCAATGTAAGTCGCCTGTTTGGCCAGCGACGTCGCCAGGTCCGCCATGTGGGTGATCCAGACTCGTTGCTGGTCCAGCGACGCCTCGCACGCGGTGGCCGCGTCGCCGTCCCAGTTCTGGAAGACCCGGAACCGCTTCCTGTCTCCCTGCAATCCGAAGCTGAGCTGGTTCCAGCCGTCGGCGAACGCCGCCAGCGATGCGCCTTGGTCGCCCGACTCGAGTTTGGTTGCCGCGGTTTTGAGGTCGGTGAATCCGTCGCCGCCGGCCGCGGCCACCTGTGGGGTGTCCTGCAGGCCTGCGGAACTGTCGCCGCCGACGCCGCCGGCCGATTCCCCGGCCACTTCGCCGCCGTCACTGTCCAATGCGGCCGCGCCTTCCTCGTCGACGTCGCCGTAGGCCTTGGCGGCGTTGCGCAGGGACGTCGCCAGCCGGGCACGTTCGCGCACCCCGGCGGTCAGAAAGTCCCGCATGTTCTCGGCGGACAGCTTGAGTTGCTCGGCGGCGTTCTTGGCCGCCGTCAGACCGCAGGGGCTCAACGGGACGTCGGTCGGCGGCTGCGCCATCGGCGCCTCGACTTCGTCAGCCCGCGACAAAATCTCCTGCTGATCCACCGTCACTGTCTGCGGCTGAGTCATTTCGGATCGTCCTCCTTGATGCTCTAACCATTATCGTCGCTAAAGCCGAGGCCGCCTGCAGCAATATTCGCCGGATAGAACTACTTCGGTAGCGCCAGTTGGAACCGGCTTTCCTCGGGCGGCGACACCCGCCGGATCGGCAGTTCGCGGTGCCGCGGCGTGCCGACCAGATTGTGACGCAGGATCACCTTGTCGACGCCGGGGTGCGGGCCCAGGTAGGTGGTCGCTTGCGGCCATGCCACCTTGGCCACCGGCCCCACCTGCGCGCCGATCAGCCGGGCGAATTCCTCGAAGTGCGCACCGACCGTCACGGCCGCCCCCGCCGCCGCCGAGCGCACCACGAACTGTGTAAAGGTTTGTGCGTCACCAAGATTGAGGCTGACGTCGACGTCGTCGAAGGGCAGGTACACCGGACACCGGTTGACCGTCTCGCCCACCAGAATGCCCGCCGACCCGATCGGGATCTGACAGTGCCGGTTGGCGACGAGATCCTGGCCGGTCAGCGCCGGACGCTGACCGCCGAACAAGCGCGTGAAGCCGCGCGGGGTTTTCGGTTTGCCGGCGGTGGTGAGCAGGACAGTGGCCTGGGGCGCGAGGCCGGGAGCGATCCTGACGCGGGTGATGGTGTAGTCGGCGCGGGCCGACCACCACAGGTCCGGGCCACCGAGCGCGGTATAGGCCGCGGTGTAGGAGTCGCGACCCTTGATCATCGACCACTTCTCGCGCGCGAAGCCGATGTCGATGGCGTGGTCGTAGTCGTCGAAGCTGCGTCCGCAGACGGCGTCGACGCCGTGGCTGGCCAACGCGTCGGCGACCCGGGTCGCCGAGGCGACCAGATACCGGGCGAGGCCGGCGACACCCTCGTCGCGTCGCTGCGCGGACCGCCGGGTCTGCTCGGGGTCAGCCCGCAGCATGATCCAGGTCCGCCGGTTGGCCGGGGCGGGGTCGGCGCCGATCACCTGCTGGTAGAGGTTCACCACGTCCGGGGCGGCGGTGCGGCCCACCCGGAAGCCCGCCGAGACGATATCGGCCTCCATGTCGGGACAGTGCACCGACAGCAGTTCCTCGAGCAGCCGGGTGTCCAGCACGTCGTCGGTGTGGGCCTGCCCGTCGACGATGACGGTAGGCGTGAACGGCCGCGGGTTGAGTTCGATCACCGCGATCAGGTGGTCTCGGCGCCAGCGCACCGCCACGTGGTCCCCCGGCTTCACCGTGGCGCCGACCTCCGGTTCCGACGGCACGTCCGGCGGTGTGCGGCGGCGCCGCAGCCAGGCGAACACCGTCGCCACCCACCCGGTGATCCGCCGCCCGTAGAACGTGACGAAGGCGACGACGGCACCGACGGCGACCAGCGCGATGCCCGCCCACCAGTAACGCGTCGGCAGGAACAGCAGGACCGCCAGCGGCGCCGACACCGCCCAGATCAACGTGTGACCGGTGCTGAACCGCAACCGGATTGGGCTGCTCATCGGCGCCTCAGCGCCCTCGCCGTCAGCGCGCCGAGGACCAACGCCAGCATCAGACCCCCGACGGCCACCGCCACCATGGTGATCGGCCGACGGTCCGGTCCCGACTCCATCACCGGCGGCGGCATCCGTCGGACGTCATACCGGATCTGCGCCGGCCCGGGCGCGATGTCCCACGTCAATGCCGCGACGGCGTTGACCACGCCGTCCCCGACCAGGTTGTCGGTTCCCCCGCCCGGGTGGCGCGCCGTGGCCTGGATGCGGTTCATCACCTGCGCCGGAGTCAGCTGCGGGAAGCGTTGCCTGATCAGTGCGGCCAAACCGGAGACGTAGGCCGCGGCGAACGACGTGCCCGCGATCGGAACCGGGCCTTCCTTGCCCTGCAACGCGTTCGCCGGCTCGCCCTGGTCGCCGAGCGAGATGATGTTCTCCGCGGGTGCCGCCACGTTCACCCACGGTCCGTGCATGGAAAACGAGCTGGGCACGCCGGTTTGCCCGATTCCGCCCACGGTGATCACCGAATCTCCGTACCAGGCGGGCGTGACGATGGTCTGCACCTTGTTCCAGCCGCGCGGGTCGGCGGGGTTGGCCGCGTCCGGTGGCGGATTCTGCGCGCAGTCGCCGCCGGTGTTGCCGGCCGCGACGACCACCACGACGTTCTTGACGTTGACGGCGTAGTCGATCGCCGCGCCCAGGCTGGCCTCATCGATCGGCTTGGTCACCTTGTAGCAGGCGGCCTCGCTGATGTTGATGACGCCGGCCCCGAGATTGGCGGCGTGCACGACCGCCCGGGCCAGACTGCGGATGGATCCGGCCGCCGGGGTGGAGTTGGGGTCGTTCGGATTGGGTTGGGAGCCGACAGGCTCGAAGGCTTCCGAGGTCTGGCGTAGCGAGAGCAGACGCGCGTCGGGCGCGACACCGACATATCCGTCGGTGGGAGCGGGACGGCCGCCGATGATGGCCGCTGTCAACGTGCCGTGCGCATCGCAGTCGGACAGCCCGTTACCGGCCGCGTCGACGAAATCACCGCCCGGTTCGGCGGGGACCCGCGGCGAGGCGTCGACGCCGGTGTCGATGACGGCGACCGTCACACCGGCTCCGGTGGCGAACTTGTGGGCTTCGCTGACCCCGATGTAGGCGTTGCTCCACGGCGGGTCGTGGAAGGTGGAGTCCGGCAGGACCGTCGGCGCCGAGCACTGGACGCGCTGTTCAGTCGGCTGGTCGGGGCCCGTCACGTCGGGCGGCAGCGCTCCCGGATCGATCGGCGGCGGAGTGATTGCCAATGCGGGCGGCGCGGTCAACGGTGCCGTTATCAAAGCCAGCGCCACCGTCATCAGCAAGATCCGGTGCACCGCCGAATCACTCCGTTCATTGAGTTTGCCGAGTCGATCTGCGAGCAGTTTAGACGTAAGCGGTGCGTAAACGGCGCTATTCGCGTCGGGGTTCGTAGCGGCTGTATCACCGTCACCACCGCGGCGAAGCCTGCAATGACCGACGGGCGCTCAAAGTTCGAACGGCATCGTGCTTCCCGGCTCCCGTGCGGAATCAATTTCACCGGTGACACGGCGGTACCGTTCGAACATGCGGAACCTGGTGCTGGCAGGTCTGTTGGTCGTCGTCGGCCTTTCCATGCTGATCATGGGCGTCACTTCTATCGCCGACGACTCGGTGACGTGCCACGGCAAGGCGATGCGCAACGGTGATACCTGTCGGATAGTCAGTCGCAACGGCAGTATCACCCTGCGTTCGTTTGACGAGCAGCTTGACAACAAACACCAGAAAGCCTGGTTCATGCTCGGTCTCGGTCCCGTCTCGCTGATCGTCGGTTTGGTGTGGATGGTCCGCGCCTACCGTCGTCGTTCGGCAGATCCGCAGAACCATTCCTGGCCAGACGGTCACCACTCCCCGCCTCATCAATAGTGGACGCCGACAACGTCTTTCGTCCCACGACCGAACGTGTGCCGGTCCCGCCCGCTCGGCAGCGGAAGAATCCGGATCAACGAGCGGCAGCCCCACGGCGAGGCCCTCGGTGTTCTGGCGGGCAAAGAACTTCTCGTGGGAGGTGGCGCCCCCGCCGCGCTCGCAGGCGGGGTTGAGGTCCAATGAGGTCGTCGCTTGCCCGCGGACCGCACCCGGACTGCGTTACATAGCTCACCACTATTGTAAATACGGTACTTGCTACGATTGCCCCGACTCCCCACCAGAAAATGCGAGGTTCGAAGATGGGCACACCCGTAATCGTTGGCGCCGTACGGACGGCGATCGGCCGGTCCTTCAAGGGCACGCTCGTCAACACCCCGCCCGAAACGCTGATCACCGCGGTACTGCCCGAAGTGGTCCGCCGCTCCGGCGTCGACCCAGCGCACATCGACGACATCATCTTCGCCGAATCCCATTACGGCGGTGGCGATTTGGCGCGGTACGCGGCGACGGCCACCGGTCTGGAGCACGTGCCCGGCCAATCGGTGAACCGGCACTGCGCCGGCAGCTTGACCGCGATCGGCAACGCGGCCGCGCAGATCGGTTCGGGCATGGAGCGGGTGCTGATCGCCGGCGGTGTGCAGTCACTGTCGATGACGCCGCTGACCAACTGGCGCATCCCGGGCCCGGAGCTGAAGTTCGAGGAGCGGTGGATGCCGCCCACCCACGTCGAAACCCCGGACGCACCGGCCAAGGACATGTCGATCACCGTCGGCTGGAACACCGCGCAGTCGGTCGGTATCACCCGCGAGGAGATGGACGCGTGGGCGGCCCGCTCGCACCAGCGTGCCGTCGCCGCGCAGGACGCCGGCAAGTTCGCCGACGAGATCCTGCCGCTGAAGATCACCGTGCACGACGGGTCCGTGGTCGACTTCTCCGTCGACGAGCACCCGCGCCGCGACACCACCGTGGAGAAGCTGGCCGGGCTCAAGGTGCTGCACCCGGAGATCGAGGGCTTCTCGATCACCGCCGGCAACAGCAGCGGCACCAACGACGCGGCGGCGGCGGTCGCGCTGGTCGACGCCGACTACGCCAGCGCCGAGGGATTGAACGTGATGGGCAAGGTGCGGGCCTGGGCCGCCGCCGGTGTGCCCCCGCGCGACTGTGGGCTGGGCGCGGTCAAGGTGATCGGCAAGGTGCTGCAGCGGGCCGGTCTGTCGGCGCAGGACGTCGCGCTGTGGGAGATCAACGAGGCGTTCGCCTCGGTGCCCATCGCCGCGTGCCGCGAGTACGGCATCGACGAGGAGAAGGTGAACTTCTCCGGCAGCGGCTGCAGCCTGGGCCACCCGATCGCCGCGTCCGGGGCGCGGATGGTCACGACCCTGACCTACGAATTGGCCCGGCGCGGCGGCGGTATCGGCGTTGCCGCGATGTGCGCCGGCGGCGGGCAGGGCGGGGCGGTCGTCGTCGAGGTGTAGCTCGTCTACCCTCCCATGGGTAGCCTTCTACCATGGGCCTGAACATCAAGAGTGAACGCACCGTCGCGCTGGTACGTGAACTCGCGCGGCGCACTGGCACCAACCAGACGGCGGCCATCGAGGATGCGGTCGCACGCCGCCTCGAAGCGCTCGACCACGAGGACCAGGCGCGTGCTACCGCTCGTCAGTCCGCCGCTGACGAGGTACTCCGCGAGTTCGCCAGGCTGCTGAGCAAGAAGGACAAGCGCGCGATCGGTAAACGCGAGACTGAGATGTACGACGAGGCCGGTCTGCCGCGGTGATTGTCGATACGTCGGCGATCGTCGCCATCGCGCTTGGCGAACCCGACACCGACGCGCTCAAGGCGGCGCTCGTGCGCTCGACCGATTCCCGGATGTCCGCACCCAGTTACGTGGAGCTGTGCGCCGTCATGCAGCGCCGGGACCGGCCCGAGATCGGCCGGTTGGTCGACAGGTTGCTGGACGCCTATGGAATCCGGGTCGAGGCCTTCGATCGGGAACAGGCCCGCGTCGCCGCGCAGGCCTACCGCGACTACGGCCGCGGCAGCGGGCATCCCGCTCGGCTCAACCTCGGAGACACCTACAGCTACGCATTGGCTCATGTGACCGGCGAACCGCTGCTGTTTCGCGGCGACGATTTCACCCACACCGACATTCGTTCTGCCTGCTGATCTGCCCGCCCTCAAAGTTCCAGCGGCACATGCTTTTCCGCGCACGCGTCACGCACCGCCGTGATCACGTCCTGGGACCGCAGCACCTGCAGATCCTCGACCGTCACCGAACCCTTGGCGCTGCGGTGCTGTGCGGCCACCCGCGAATCCCGCAGCCGCTCGGCGCGCTCGACGACGTTGCGCGCGAAGCGCCCGTTGTGCATCACGTCGATGCCGTGCGTGCCGTCGGCGGCGCGATAAGCGCGCAGCGTCGCGCACGCGGCGTTCAGCGCGTCGGCGGCATCCGCCTCGATGATGGTGGCGCGCGGACCGCCGTAGCGCACCGCGATCTCAACCAGCTCGTCAGGAGAGTACGACTCGAAGCGCAGCTTGCGATTGAATCGGCCGGCCAAACCCGGGTTCACCGTGAGGAACTCATCGACCTCTTTCTCATATCCCGCGCCGACGAAGCAGAAGTCGAACCGGTGGACTTCCAGCGCGACCAGCAACTGGTTGACGGCTTCCATGCCGATCATGTCCGGGCGGCCGTCCTGATGACGCTCCACCAACGAGTAGAACTCGTCCATGAACAGAATGCGGCCCAGCGACCGGTTGATCAGCTCGTTGGTTTTGGGTCCGGACGCCCCGATGTGCTCGCCGCAGAAGTCCGCCCGCTTGACTTCGATGATCTCGGGGTGGCGCACGATGCCGAGACCGGCGTAGATCTTGCCCAAAGCTGCAGCGGTAGTGGTCTTTCCGGTACCGGGAGGTCCGACCAGCAGCATGTGATTGGTTTGGTTGGCCACCGGCAGCCCGGCCGCCAGCCGCAGCGCGCGCACCTCGATCTGGTCCTCCAGCTCGGCCACCGCGCGCTTGACTTCGGCCAACCCCACCTGGTTGTCCAGCAGCGCCCGACCCTGCACCAGCAGCTCGTTACGCCGCTCGGCGTGTTCGGCTTCGGTGCGCTGCTGGACCGATCGCTGGGTCTTGACGTCCCATTTATCCGTCCGGGTCCCGATCGCTTCCTCGTCGGTGACAACCAGTTGCAGACCGGTGTCGGCCAGTGCGCGCTTGGCCGACTCCATCAGCGCGCCGTTGATCGCCGCCTTGGACAGCCACACCTGCGCCTCATGCTCGTCGCCGAGCTGACGGTGCGCCATCCCCCGGATATAGGCCAAATCCGCTGCTATCAACGGGAACTCGGCGGAGTCTATCGCGGCTGCGGTGAGGCGGCGTCGCGTCTGCGACGGGCTCGCCTGGCCGCCGCTGCCGTGCACCTCGACCCGGTCGGCCCAATCCAGCGCGACCCGCGCCTGGCCCAGGTGTGCCGCGGCGTGCGCGGCCAGGGCGCAGGTCGCTGCCGTCACGGCCGACATGATGATGGCCTGCGGCGGCAGGATGGCCGCCGCGACGGAGATCACGTCCGGCCAGCGTTGCGTGGCGAACATCAGATAGGCCTCGATGTGCTGCTGCCATTGATGGTTTTCCCAGGTATCGAGCAACGACGAATCCGCCAGCAGCGCCTCGGCTTTGCCGTACTGCCGGTCGTCGACGAGCGCGCTCGCCAATGCCAAACCGGCATGCGATGCCTCGGTCACCGAGATCGACAGATACGGACCTGCTTTGATCGGCGCGGAAAGCCTCACACCGAGCCGGTTCGTCTCCCGGTGCAGTCGCGAACCGAACGTGTACAGCTGCTCTACGGTCGACAACGCTTCGTCACCGGCGGCGATCCGGCCGAGCCACGCGTCGGCCATCGACGGATCGATGTCGGTGGCTTCCAAAAACCGGGTTCTCGCGGCGGCAACGTCGTTGTCCAGCAACGTCATCGCCTGATCGAACCGTTTGCGTGCGGCGGCTGTGCTGGTGGCGCTGGTCATGGCGATTCCGCCAGCTCGAGTTCGCCACTTCGCAGGCTGGTCGGTTCGGTCGACACGTAGCGGTTCTCGGCGCGGAACAGTTCGATCTCGACGGTGTGCGTTCGACTACCGGTCACCACCTCAACCGTCGCCTGACCTTTCTGGGTGATCAGTACGTCGGCGGTCCCGCGGTGCGGCGCGTCCGGTTCGCCCACGGAGACAACGGTATTGGGGCGGGGCGCGGGCGTGACGGTGCCGTCCACGACACTGACGGTGGTGCCGGCTATCGGTTTGACCGAATCGGTGACTGCGACATCGGGCATTCGAACGCTGGCCCACCGTTCGACGTCGCGAGTGTGTACCGTGACCCGTTCACCGGCCCCGGCCAGCCGCACCACGATCCGCTTGGCCAGCACATCGTCGGCCGCGATGTGCACCCGGCTGAACTCACCGGGATCGCTCAGCGGGAACGCCATCCGGTTTCCGGCGCCGGCCTTGCCCAGCAGCACTCCCGATGGACCTATCGGGACGACGAGCGGATGCGTCAAGCGGCCGCGGCGGATCCCACCCAACACCGGCAGCGGGCCACATAGGTTGGCTGCGACGGCGTCGGCCTGCTCGCCCGGCAGTGTCTGCAGCATGGTGCTCGGTGGAGCGGTCGGGGGTTGGGCGCTGCATACCGTCAGGGTGGCCGCGGCGCTGCCGTCCCCGAAAAGGGTGATGTTCTGGGTGATTTGGTCGGCGCGCAGTGACCATGCCTGCGACAGCGCCGCCGCGGTGATCTCGGCGGGGCGATACCAGTAGGTGGTCAGCCACCCGCCGTCGCCGCGCACCGAATGCCAGCGGCGATTCGGCACTTCCAGGCCCGACCGGCCCAGTCTGCGTTCCAACTCGGCGATGTCGGTGGCGGTGGCCACCCTCGCCCGTATCCCCTGTTGACGCATCGCCGCGCTGATCCGCTGCGCGGCGGCCAGTGTCGCGGTTCCGATCGAGCAACGGTGCTGCAGCGCTTCCACATTGGCAAGCGCGGCGATCCGCACGATCACCCACGTTTCGCGCTGCCCGGCGTATGGCGGCGTGCCGATCAGCGTGTCGTAGACCCTGGGATAGTCTCCGGTGCTGCGCCGCCGGGCACCCGTGCTGACTATGCTCAGCGAATCAACCGACAGCCCAAGGCTTTGCCGCAACAGCGGTTGCAATGAGGCGATGTCGAGCGCGTTCTCGGTGTGAGTCGAAGTCGAACCGGTGAACAGCGTCGGGACGTGCGCCTTGCCCAGGAGTTGGATCGCTGCGACCGCCACGCCGTCCTGAAATCGGACCCCGCCGCCGGCGCGGTCATTGGCCACCGTGCGCGGCGGGGTCCAACGAATCGGCCGGTTTCGCCGCCACCACAGCAGGAGCCACGAGCAGGCGGTCCGACCCCGCCACCGAACGACGCTGACCGCGACCCCGATCAGCAAACCGGCTGCGGCGCCGCGATATCCGTCGACGGCGAGTCCGGCGACAGCGGCGGCGAAGACGCCGACGACGATGCTCAGTTTGGTCGTCGCGGTCATCGCTCGCGCCGTACCCGCGCGATCAGTGCCACCGCCGCGACCCCGACGATCACCGCGGCGGCGAAGATCAGCGCGACATCGCGAGCGCCGTGGTCGGGCGGCGGTGCAGGTGCCGCGGGGGTGACGATCCGGCTGTGCGCCGGGGACGGAAGCCTGTCTCCGGCAGGCACATCGAACGTCAGTGCGGCCACTGGGTCCACGACGCCGTATCCGACTTGATTGTCGACCCCCCGCGGCGGGTGATGTGCCGTCTGGATGATGCGGTTGACGATCTGGTGCGCGGACAAGGCGGGGTATTTCGCCCGCACCAACGCCGCGACGCCGCTGACATATGCCGCCGAGAAGCTGGTGCCCCAGATGGGCATGTTCTTCTCCCCCGCACGGATCGGCGGGTAGGCGTTGACCGGACCCCCGGTCTGCGGGGACAACCCCATGATGCCGACGCCGGGGGCCGCGGCCGCGACCCACGGACCGGCCAGGCTCTTGCTGATCGGTGCGCCCGTATTGTCCACGGCCCCAACCGATAACACGTAGTCGGAAAACCACGACGGTGAGGAGACGGTCTTGACCTGATGCCAGTCCCGCGGGTCTGACACGCTCAACGGATCGAACGACGGGTTCTGTGCACAACCGTCCTCGCTGTCGTTGCCCGCCGCGGCGACGATCAGCGCGTCCTTGACGGTGGCTGCGTACCAGACGGCGGCGCCGAGAGCGGCCTGGTCCATCGGATCGGCCGCCGAAACGCACGACGTCACACTGATATTGACGACCTTGGCGCCCATGTTGGCGGCGTGCACGATGGCCCGAGCCAACGTCGCGATCGAACCCGCCTTCTTGCGCACCTCCGAGTCCCCGGGTCCGGGGTTCACCGGTTCGTAGGCGCGCGACGACTGCCGGATGGAGATGACCACCGCGTGCGGTGCGACGCCCACGACCCCGTCCGGGGCGCCAGGCGCTGGACCGGGAACCTCCGGGACGTCGGTGTTCCCGGTGCCCGGATCTCCTGGCCCGTTGGCAGGTTCGTCGGGCGGGGGTGGCGGCGGAGGCACCGGTTTGGTCTCGGTGACCGTGACGGGAGTGGGCGGCGGCGGTGCAGCCGGTGGCGGTGGCGGCCCCCCGGGCGGGGCCGGCGCGGAGTCGACTGCCGGCGGCCCGGCCGGAGCTGCAAACGCTGGGGCGCTCGGCATCGGCGCCGGCATCGGACTGCCTTGCGGCGCAGCGCCGATGACCGAAGCGACGACGGTCCCGTGCGCATCGCAGTCCATCAGCCCGTCACCGCTCATGATGTAGTCGCCGCCGGCGACGACCCGAAGCCGCGGACTGGGATTGATGCCGGTGTCGATGATCGCCACCGGAACCCCGTTGCCGGTCGAGTACTGCCAGGCTTTGCTGACATTGAGCATCGTGAAGCCCGGGGCGGTGACCGAGACGTTCGGGTCGGCCACCGTGATGGTCCGAGCACACATGTTGCTCTGCCGCATCGGTTGGTCCGGCCCCGGCCTGCCGTCTGCCGGCACCCGTCCGGGATCGATCACGGGAGGTGGAACCGCCTGTGCGGCAAGAGGGTTGATGAATACGGTCAACACGAACAAAGTCAGGGTCAACGCGCCGAGTCGGCGGACGGCGCTAGCTCGCTGACTCATCGCATGCGCACCCAGGTGAACAGGCCACCGATCCAGGCAGCCAGCGGGAAGGCGGCGATGATCGCGACGATCTCCAGCCATTCGGCGGCCATCCGCACCAGGGGCGTGAACTTGGTGATCGGCACCAGCAGCGCCGCCAACAGCCCGGCGCCGGCGAAGGCCGCCAGCAGCACCGCCGCCGAGGCCAATGCTTCTCCGGACGACACCGGTTCGTGCACCACGTATTTGACGACCCCGACGCAGGTGGCGACCGCGGCACCGACCACCAGGGCGACCGCCTGCCGTTTGTCGGCGAAGGCCCGGCCCCGGCTGACGAAGATCGTCACGAACAATCCGGCGAGCACCGCGGCCGCCGTGCCCCGGTCGCGGCCGGGCATCAGGGTCGCCCACACCGCGAACGGCAGCGTCGAGCCCGCCCCCACACAGATCCCGGTGAGCACATCGTTGGCTCGTATCGCCGCCGTCGCGATCTGCGCACCGCGCGGGGTGGGGTCGGGATCGACGTCCTCTTCGGCACTTTCGCTTACCGGGGTGACCGCGTCGACCGGCATCCCGTCTCTGCGCCGAAACAGGTCTCGCCCGGTGATCGAGCCGAAATGCGGTGGCCGGATCCGGGCGACCCACAGCGCGATCGTCGGCGCCAGGGTCAGCAGCAGCAGCAAAGCCACCAGGGTGCACATCCCCAGCCACTGAGGCGGGACCGGCCACCACATCCGGACCGCCGACACCGTGGCGCCGACCGCGCTCAGGGTCACCACGGCCGCTGCGGCGTCGACATGGCGTTGGGTCGCCGCGGCGACTCCGCACGTCAACACCGCAGTCGCCAACGCGGTGATGAAAAGATGCGGCGCAGCGAGCTTGCCCGGTGCACTGCTACCCAGCGCCACCGCGAGCAGCGGCACCGCCAGCCAGCCCAACCCGTCGAGCATGTCGCTGCGGTGCGGCCACCAACGCCACACCGCCGCGGCGCCGCCTGCGACCACCACTGCCGTCCCGGCGGTGACGACAGCGGGCAGTAGCGAGTCCTGCGAGAGGCGTTGCCGCACAGCCAATCCCAGTACCGTGAGCGCGACCATCGCCACGATCGCCAGCGCGGTGTGCGCGGCGGTCTGTGCGGTGACCGGCTCGAAGAGTCTCTTGCCGACCCGCGCGAGGCCGGTGGACAGCGACTCGTACTGCGGCTCGAACGACTCGCCCTCGACGGCGGGCACCAACGTCAGGGTCGCGCCGTCCTCCACACCGAGTTCGTCGAGGGTCTTGGTGACGTCGAGGCGCACCCCGTTGGCCTTGTGCAGTTCGTATCCGACGCCCGCTGCCAGTCCGGGCACACCCCGGCGCTTGAGTTCGTCGTTGAGCAGTTCGACGATGTTGTCGATGAAGACCTCGATGGGAACCGAGGCCGGGTACACCTGTGAGAGCAGGTGCTCACCGCAGACGACGGCGACCGCACAGCGGGCAGGAAACGAAACCTTTGCCATTAACGCGGCCTGTCGGCGTCCGGAATGTACTTGTCGGCCAGTGCCGCGGCGATCTCGAACAGGCGCAGTCGCGTCTTCTTCTTCAGTTCGTGCCGGGTGTCGATGATGCCGCCCTTGGCCAGATAGGGGTCATAGGGCATGAATTCGACCGTCGCCCCGGATTGTTTGAACCGTTCGGTGAGGTATGCGCGGGCGTCCGGGTCGTACTTGTTGCGACTGTCGTTGAGGACGACGGTGCTTCGGGACACCAATTCGTGGTAACCCATCGACCGCAGCAGGTCGATCGCGCGCGTCACCGGCAGCGAGGTGTCCGCGGTCAGGCCCGAGACGAACACCAACGCGTCGCAGGCGTCCAGAACCGCCTTCATCACCGGGTGTTCGAGGTCGTCGGAGGTGTCCACCACGATCACGGTGTGGGTACGGCGCAGCCGCGACAGCACGCCGGTGAACATCGAGGGAACCAGCGGCCGCGGTTGATCCGAGGCGCGGTTGCCGGCCAACACGTCGAGCCCGATGCTGTTCTGCCCCAAGTGCTCTCGGATGTCGGCGTAGCCCTGGACGTCGGTGTCGTTCAGCACCGCCGAGTAGTCACCGGGTGGGGATTCGTCGATCCGGCCGGCCAGCGTCCCGAATCCGGGTGCGGCGTCGATGGCGACGACGTTGTCGGGCCGGCACTCCCGGAAGACGCCGCCGATGCACGCGGTCATAGTGGTCTTACCGACGCCGCCCTTGCCCGAGACGACCCCGATCACGTACTGCTTGCGAATGTGCCGGCGGATCCGGTCCTGCAGTTCCCGGTAGTGCCGTTCGGCCGGGGACTCGCCGAGGTTGATCGTGCGAAAGGAGATGTTGTGCAAGAACTTTCGCCAGCCCGATCCGGGTGGGATTCGGCGCGGGGCCACCATGTCGGAGATTCGCAGAGTGCCCGAGACGGACTCCTGATGCTGATAGCGCACCGGGGGTGCCCCGACCTGTTCCGCCGAATTCGACGTTGCGTTCCACGAATTCGTCACGACGCCACCACTAACACTTGAGTAATACCTCTCGATCACACGACTTTTCGGTACGAAAACCATTCCTGCTCGGCCGGCAGCCGCCGCACCATCTGGCTGACCGCCGCGGCGATGTTGCTCGTCGTCCCGGGCGCGATGATCATCCACTTCCGTCCGCCGGATTCGACCTCTTCGGCGAGCAATCGCCCGTCGGGGGTATCGATGATCGTCACCGCGCTTGCCTCGATGTGCGTTCTCACGGATCGGCCGCCGGCCACCCCGGACTGGATCGCCACAACCGAGGCCCGGGCGGACTGGTCCGGATCCGCGGCGAGTGTCAGGCCTTTCAGCTGATCTGCTTCGAGCTTCTGTTCGGTCAGGAAACGGTTCAGGGCAGCGCTGTCGGTGGACGCCGCGCGCAAGGCGTCCGCGTCGAGGGTGACCGGCCGCAACGCCGCCGGGGCGTTCTGACCGCACAACCGCTCGATCTGTGCCTCGAGCACCGCGCTCGCCGACCCTTCCGCGCTGGCGGTGCCGGCGCCGCTGATGCGGATCAGGTCCGCGGAGCGTTCGATGACGACCCACCACTGGGCGAACCGGGCCAGTAGCGCGGTTGCGGGTTCGTCCTGATCGGGCGTGCGGATCTGGATGAACAACGCGATGTCGCGCCGGGACAACACGGTCAGCCATTCGACGACGGCGCTGTCCACCGCGCCCGTCTGGTCGATCACCCCGACGTCGCGCAACTCGGCCGTGACGGGGTGTTGCAGTGCCAGCAGCCGGGATTCCACGCTGGGCAGGTGGGGTCGCAGCCCCAGCTCGGGGGCGATGGTCTCGATGCCGGTGAGCACCTGCAGGGCCCAGAGACCGTCGAGGGTGGTGGTTAACACGGTGTTCCTTGATATAGGCCCGGGGCGCACGCATCGCATGCGCCCCGGGCCGATCAATGTGGCTAGGTGAACAAATTGCCCATCTGGGCGTCGGTTGCCTGGGCCATCTCGTCGACGCTGTGGACGGTGTGGGCGTGGCGGCTGACGGTCTGGATCATGTCCTCCAGCCCGTGCAGCATTTGCTGCTGGGCATCGAAGAAGGCGGTGGCGCCGTGCCCTTGGAAGAAGTCGCCCAGCGCCTGGGTGAGGTTCAGGACGTCGCTGTGGATTTCCATCAGTTGGGCGGCCTGCGACCCGACTTCACCGGCGAAGCCGATGACGGCGCCGTGGTTGTAGACAATGTGATCTGCCATGACGGTTGGTTCCTTACTCGAGAATGGTCAGCGGATTGGACTCGTCGGACGAATTGCCTAGACCGCTTGGGTCCCTCCGCCGAACACGCCGTTGAGGTTGTGCGCCGCGTCGGCTTCGTGGTTTTCCATCAGAACTGCCGCTTGGCCCAGGCCGTGCGCCAACCGCTGACCGCCCGTCATGATCTGTTGCAGGTCGTGGTGGATCTGACCCGCGGTGTTCAACGAGGTGTTGCCGGCGTCGCCGGCCCAGCCCGTGCCGCTGATGATGTTCTCGTGCCCGCTCAGGTACTGGTTGGCGATCGCGGCCGCCTCCTGCAATCGCGCTTCGATACGCTGCTGCGTGCTGCGCAGTAACTCTGGAGTGACAACTGTTGCGTTTGCCATATTTACGTCTCCCTCAATTATTTGGACTCGCCGAGCCAGGGTCTGCGTAAAACTAGACCAGCTGCCCCCGGCTGTCACTTCACCCGTTGCCAGGCATTATGCGGGCGGAACAGGCTGTTTAGTGCACACCAGAATGGACCTTGTGTCAAACGGCGGGCATATGCCGAGAATAGTTAGCTGTGCTCACAGGCATTGAAATTAAAGGGTGCCCGCGCCGTCGGCGGTGCCGTCGCCGTCGGTGTCGGTGAGCCGGACATTCCAGCGGCCGTCGCCGTCGGTGTCGACGTATCCGGTGACGCCGGACGGGCCGGTGCACAGCACCTGGTCGGCCAGGCCGTCGCCGTCGGAATCGAAGAGTCGGTCATCGGGCTGGCCCTGCCCGTCGAAGTCGACCAGCGGGCCACCGGTGTGTTCGACGCCGTCGAGTCCGAACCATCGCAGCTGGCCGCCACGGTCGACGGCGACCGCCCAGGTGCCGGTTCCGTCGTCGACGAAATAGCTTTCCGGCGTGCCGTCGTTGTCGACGTCCAGTACGGCGTGGTCGGCGATACCGTCACCGTCGAGATCCACCAGCGCGTCGTCGCGCATTCCGTCGCCGTCCAGATCCAGTCCGAGTGCGTCGAACAGGCCGTCGCCGTCGAGGTCGAGATCCGGCGGGCGATTCCAGATCGCGGCGGCGCCGTCGTCACCGCTCAGGCAGTACTCCACGATGGTTTCGACGCAAGGTCGGCGCGGGCGGTTCCCTCGATTTGGTCAGGCTTCGATCGTGGGGGCGAGTGCTGAGCGCAGAATTTGGCGGTCGACCGTCACGATGGCCAGATTCCGCCGGATGGCTTGGGAAACGAGCACCCGATCAAACGGATCTTGGTGATCCCAGGACAACCCCCCGGCCAAGATTGCGTCATCGGCCCCGATGGCCAGCTCGGTGGCTCGCAGATCCGAGACGACGTCGTTCCAAGCTGACAGCAGCACTTGGCCGGCCAGACGGCCCGCCCGCGTCTTGATCGCAATCTCCCATGCCGACGCGGCGGAGATCAGCACCTCTGTTTGGGGATCGCGCAGGAGCTCTCGGGTCGAACTTTTGACCCTCTGGGGCGCGCTGAGTAGCCGCAGCAGCACGTGAGTGTCCAGCAGAACACGCACCGCAGCGATCACAAGCTTCCTTCCCACCGGGCGATTTCGGACTCTGGCAACGGATCATCGAAGTTGTCCGGCACCTCGAGCATGGGCAGTTGACCGAACTTCCGCGGCACCGGATTCACCGGGGACAAGACAGCGACCGGTCGGCCATGGCTGGTGATCGTGACAGACACGCCCGTGCGCTGCACTTCACTCAAAAGCGCGTTGAGGCGCGCTTTGGCCTCCGTGCTGGAGACGGTCTTCATACGGGCCACGATATCGAGATCGGACTAGTACGACTAGTCCGATTAGTGCTGGCGCGCCTTCCACCAGGACAGCAGTTCCTCGGTCGCCTCGTCGTTGGACAGCGGCCCGCGGTCCAGCCGCAGCTCCTTGAGGAACCGCCACGCCTCCCCCACCTGCGGGCCGGCCGGGATGTCGAGCAGCCGCATGATCTCGTTGCCGTCCAGGTCCGGGCGCACCCGGTCCAGGTCCTCCTGGGCGGCCAGCTCGGCGATGCGCTCCTCGAGCCGGTCGTACGACGCGCGCAGCCGGGCGGCCCGGCGCTTGTTGCGGGTGGTGCAGTCCGCGCGCACCAGCTTGTGCAGCCGCGGCAGCAGCGGACCGGCGTCGGTGACGTAGCGGCGCACCGCCGAATCGGTCCACTTTCCCTCGCCGTAGCCGTGGAACCGCAGGTGCAGGAACACCAGCTGCGACACGTCCTCGACCATCTGCTTGGAGTACTTCAGCGCCCGCATCCGCTTGCGGACCATCTTGGCGCCGACCACCTCGTGGTGGTGGAAGCTCACGCCGCCGTTGGCTTCATGCCGGCGGGTGGCCGGCTTGCCGATGTCGTGCAGCAGCGCGGCCCAGCGCAGCACCAGGTCGGGGCCGTCGTCTTCAAGTTCGATGGCCTGGCGCAGCACGGTCAGCGAATGCTGGTAGACGTCCTTGTGCTGGTGGTGCTCGTCGATGGCCATCTGCATGCCGCCGATCTCGGGCAGTACCACCGCACCCATCCCGGACTGCACCAGCAGCTCGATCCCGGCGACCGGATGCGCGCCGAGCAGCATCTTGTCCAGTTCCGCGGCCACCCGCTCGGCGCTGATCCGCGCCAGCTGCGGCGCCATCTCCTCGATGGCCGCCAGCACCCGCGGCGCGACGGTGAACCCGAGCTGGGAGACGAACCGGGCGGCGCGCAGCATCCGCAGCGGGTCGTCGCCGAAGGAGATCTCCGGGGACGACGGGGTGTCCAGCACTCGGGCGCGCAGCGCTGCCAGTCCGTTGAGCGGATCGAGGAACTCTCCCGCACCCGTCGGCGTGACACGAACTGCCATGGCGTTGACGGTGAAGTCGCGGCGCACCAGGTCGTCTTCCAGGCGATCGCCGAATTGCACCTCCGGATTGCGTGACACTTGGTCGTAGGTGTCGGCGCGGAAGGTGGTGATCTCGAGTCGGTGCTCGCCTTTGCCCACCCCGACAGTGCCGAACTCGATGCCGGTGTCCCACAGCGCATCGGCCAGTGGCCGCACGATCTTCTGTATCTGTTCGGGCCGGGCATCGGTGGTGAAGTCCAGATCCGGGCTCAACCGGCCCAGCAGTGCGTCGCGTACCGAACCGCCGACCAGGTACAGCTGGTGACCGGCGCTGCCGAACGCGGAGCCCAGTTCGCCGAGCACCGCGGCGTGCTGGTGCAGCGCGACCGCGGCCGCGGTCAGCAGTTCGGCATCCTGGGCGGGTTCGGCCACGTTCGGTCAGCCTAGTCGGACGACGATGCGGGCCGGGCCGGCCCGTGAGGAGTCCGACAATCCAACCAGTCGGGGTCGACGGGCCGTCGTGCAGCGTGGAGTGCAATGACGGCTTTGCGGGTGTAACCAGGGCGGAAAAATCGCCGAATCTTCGCCCTGGACTCACCCGCAAAACCGTGGGTTCACACTCATTGCCGGGCCGGCAGCACCTGATGCGAGTGGCCCACGTCACGAAGAGGGCCATCCCCGACCGGCAACGACCCGGCCCCCCGGACGGCGAGTGAGTCCAGAACACCCACGTCGGCCAGCTAATATCGCTTGAATGTCGGAGGGCGAACAGGCCAGACCGCGCAGGCGCCGGGGCCGGCGTCGCGGTCGTGGCGGCCCGCGTCCGGCCGAGAACACCGCGGACACCCCAGCGGCCGACGCCGCGCCCAGCCCGGCGACCGCGGCCAAGCGCCGCGTCCGGCGCGGCCCCGACCGGATGCGTACCGTGC
Organism: Mycobacterium sp. NGS59; assembly: GCF_059812345.1. NCBI lineage: Bacteria > Bacillati > Actinomycetota > Actinomycetes > Mycobacteriales > Mycobacteriaceae > Mycobacterium > Mycobacterium sp. NGS59. The sequence continues at coordinate 94,074 of NZ_JCALCN010000006.1, read as the reverse complement.
ACGAGACCTCGGCCGGAGGCCTGGTCATCGACGGAATCGACGGCCCGCGTGACGAGCAGGTTGCCGCACTGATCGGTCGGGTCGATCGTCGCGGCCGGATGTTGTGGTCGCTGCCCAAGGGGCACATCGAGCTCGGCGAAACCGCCGAGCAGACCGCGATCCGTGAAGTTGCCGAGGAGACGGGTATCCGGGGCAGCGTGTTGGCCGCCCTGGGACGCATCGACTACTGGTTCGTCACCGACGGCCGCCGGGTGCACAAGACCGTGCACCACTATCTGATGCGGTTCCTGGGCGGAGAGCTCTCCGACGAAGACCTGGAGGTCGCCGAGGTGGCGTGGGTGCCCATTCACGAGCTGCCGTCCCGGCTCGCCTACGCCGACGAACGCAAACTGGCCGAGGTCGCCGACGAACTGATCGGCAAGCTGCAGAGCGACGGCGAGGAGGCGCTGCCGCCGCTGCCGCCGAGCTCGCCGCGCAGACGCCCGCAGACACACTCGCGCACCCGTCACGCCAACGACTCCGCTCCGGGCCGGAAGAACGGTCACGGGCAGGGGCCGTGATCGCGCCACGACTTCGGTGGGCCAAGTTGGTGCGTCTCGCCGCGGTGACGGGCATCGTGGCCGGATTCGGCATGGCGCTCACCGCTCCCCCGCCCGCCAATGCCGGTGAACCCGCCCCGACCCCGTTCGTGCAGGTACGCATCGACCAGGTGACCCCGGACATCGTGACCACCTCCAGCGATCCCGTCGTCACCGTCAGCGGCATGGTGACCAACATCGGTGACCGGCCGGTGCACGACGTGATGGTCCGGCTCGAGCACGCCGGCGCCGTCACCTCCTCGTCCGCGCTGCGCACCTCCCTGGACGGCAACACCGACCAGTACGAGCCGGCCGCCGACTTCCTCACGGTCTCCCCCGAACTGCAGCGCGGGCAGCAGGCCGGATTCAGCCTGTCCGCCCCGCTGCGGTCGCTGACCGGTCCGTCGCTGGAAATCGACAAGCCCGGCATCTTCCCCGTGCTGGTCAACGTCAACGGGACACCCGACTACGGCGCGCCGGCGCGCCTGGACAATGCCCGGTTCCTGTTGCCAGTGGTGGGTGTTCCGCCCGACAAGGCCGGTGACATCGCCGCGGCCGTGGCACCCGAAACCGGCAAGCCGGTGTGGATGACCATGCTGTGGCCGTTGGCCGACCGCCCCCGGCTGGCTCCCGGCGTGCCCGGCGGCACCATCCCGGTACGCCTGGTCGACGACGAGCTGGCCGGGTCGCTGGCCCCCGGGGGACGGCTGGACACCCTGCTGTCCGCGGCCGAGCTGGCGACCAGCCGCGACATCGATCCCGACGGCGCGGTGGGGCGCGCGTTGTGCTTGGCCGTCGATCCCGACCTGCTCGTCACCGTCAACGCGATGACCGCGGGCTACGTGGTGTCCAATTCACCCGACGGCCCGGCCCAACAGCCGGGCAAACCGACGCATCCGGGCACCGGCCAGACCCCGGCGAACCTGTGGCTGAACCGGTTGCGCGCGTTGGCGCACCGCACCTGTGTGGTGCCGTTGCCCTACGCCCAGGCCGACCTGGACGCCCTGGCGCGGGTCAACAATCCCAGCCTCAACACCACCGCCACAGTCAGCACCGGCGACATCGTCGACCGCATCCTGGACGTCGCTTCGGTCCGGGGCGCCACCGTGCTGCCCGACGGCCCACTCACCAGCCGCGCGGTCAGCCTGCTCGACGCCAACGACAGCACCGTCGCGGTAGCGGCCGCGGACTTCCCGCCGCAGGACGCCGCCACCGCGACCGGCAGCGCCGAGATCACACCGCGGCGGCTGTCCACCCGGGTGGTGACGGCACCGTTCGACCCGGCCATCGGCGCCGCGCTGGCCGCGGCCGGCACCAACCCGGTGATGCCCACCTACCTGGACCCGTCGCTGGCGGTGCGCATCAACCACGACTCGGTCACCGCACGCCGCCAGGACGCGCTGGGCGCGATGCTGTGGCGCGGCTTGTCCCCCGACGCCGCGCCGCGCACCCAGATCCTGGTGCCACCGGCGTCGTGGACGCTGCAAGGCGACGACGCGCAGCTGATCCTGACCGCGCTGGCCACCGCCGTCCATTCCGGGCTGGCCGTGCCGCGCCCGCTGCCGGCGCTGGTCGCCGAGGCCGCGGCGCACACCGAGCCACCGCAGCTACCCGGTGCCTACAACTCGGCGCGGGGCCGCTTCAGCGACGAGGTCACCGCGCAGATCGCCGGACAGGTCGGCCGGCTGTCCAAACTGACCTCGGCGATGATGACCGACGACCGCACCGGACTCACCGGGGAGCAGTACACCGCGCCGCTGCGCGAGGACATGCTGCGCTCGTTGAGCCAGTCGATGCCGCCCGACACCCGCAACGGCTTGGCCCAACAGCGGTTGGCGGTGGTGGGCACCACGATCAACGACTTCTTCGGCGCGGTGACGATCGTCAACCCCAGCGGCTCCTACACGCTGGCCACCGAGCACAGTCCGCTGCCGTTGGCGCTGCACAACGGACTCGCGGTGCCGGTCCGGGTGCGATTGCAGGTCGACGCCCCGCCCGGCATGACGGTCACCGACGTGGGGCAAATCGAACTGCCGCCCGGATATCTGCCGCTGCGCGTGCCGGTCGAAGTCAACTTCACCCAGCGGGTGGCCGTCGACGTCGGACTGCGCACCCCGGACGGAGCGGCGCTCGGCGAGCCGGTGCGGTTGTCGGTGCACTCCAACGCCTACGGCAAGGTGCTGTTCGCGATCACCCTCACCGCGGCGGCGGTGCTGGTGGCGTTGGCCGGACGGCGGTTGTGGCACCGCTTCCGCGGCCAGCCCGACCGCGCCGACCTGGATCGGCCCGATCCGCCCGCCCACGGCCGGTCCGTCGAGCAGCACCGGGCAACCGAACGTCGGGCTCACGAAGAGCATCGCGTATGAACCCCGCACCCCGGCGGGTGCAACCACGGCCGCACCGGCCGTCGCAGCGTCCGCCGCTCTCCCAGCCCCGGTCTCCCGTGCCGCCGCCCGGCCTGCCGCCCCGCCCCGGCTGGACCCCGCAGCAACCACCCGCCGGACAGCCGCGCCGTCGACCCGAACTTTCCGACGCCGCGCTGGTGAAGCGGTCCTGGGGGATGGCGTTCGCGACGCTGATCAGCCGTCTTACCGGTTTCGCCCGGATCGTGCTGTTGGCCGCGATCCTGGGTGCGGCCCTGTCCAGTTCCTTCTCGGTCGCCAATCAGCTGCCCAACCTGGTCGCCGCGCTCGTCTTGGAGGCGACGTTCACCGCGATCTTCGTGCCGGTGCTGGCCCGCGCCGAGCAGGACGACCCCGACGGCGGCGCGGCCTTCATGCGGCGGCTGGTCACCCTGGCCACCACCTTGCTGCTGTTGGCCACCGCGCTGTCGGTACTGGCCGCGCCGCTCCTGGTCCGACTGATGCTGGGCCGCAATCCCGAGGTCAACGAATCCCTCACCACCGCGTTCGCCTACCTGCTGCTGCCTCAGGTGCTGGTCTACGGCCTGTCGTCGGTGTTCATGGCGATCCTGAACACCCGCAACATCTTCGGGCCACCGGCCTGGGCGCCCGTCGTCAACAATGTCGTCGCGATCGCCACCTTGGGTGTCTACCTGCTGGTCCCCGGTGAGCTGTCCGTCGACCCCGTCGAGATGGGCAACGCCAAGCTGTTGGTCCTGGGCGTCGGCACCAGCCTGGGGGTGTTCGCGCAGACCGCGGTGTTGCTGGTGGCGATCCGGCGCCAGCGCATCAGCCTGCGCCCGCTGTGGGGAATCGACGAGCGGCTCAAACGCTTCGGCACCATGGCCGCCGCGATGGTGCTCTACGTGCTGATCAGCCAGCTCGGGCTGGTCGTCGGCAACCAGATCGCCAGCACCTCGGCCGCCTCCGGTCCGGCGATCTACAACTACACCTGGCTGGTGCTGATGCTGCCGTTCGGCATGATCGGCGTGACGGTGCTGACGGTGGTGATGCCGCGGCTGAGCCGCAACGCCGCCGCCGACGACATCCCGGCGGTGCTGGCCGACCTGTCGTTGGCGACCCGGCTGACCATGATCACCCTCATTCCCGCGGTCGCGTTCATGACCGTCGGCGGCTCGGCGATGGGCAGCGCACTGTTCGCCTATGGGCATTTCGGTCAGGTCGACGCCGGTTACCTGGGCGCCGCGATCGCGCTGTCGGCGTTCACGCTGATCCCCTACGCGTTGGTGCTGCTGCAGCTGCGGGTGTTCTACGCCCGCGAGCAACCGTGGACGCCGATCGTCATCATTGTCGTCATCACCGCGGTCAAGATCGCGGGCTCGCTCTCCGTACCGCATCTGACCAGCAACCCGCAACTGGTCGCCGGGTATCTCGGAACCGCCAACGGCCTCGGCTTCCTCGCCGGGGCGCTGGTCGGTCACCTGTTGCTGCGCCGCAGCCTGCGGCCGAAGGGCGGCCGGCTGATCGGCCTGGCCGAAGTGCGGACCATCCTGGTGACGATTTCGGCATCGCTGCTGGCCGGGCTGATCGCCCACGTCGCCGACCGGCTGCTGGGACTGGACCGGCTGACCGCGCACGGCGGCATGGCGTCGCTGCTGCGCCTGTTCGCCCTGGCGGCCATCATGGTGCCGATCCTGGCCGCGGTGATGCTCGGCGCCCGGATCCCGGAGGCCCGCGCCGCCCTCGATCTGATTCGGCGCCGGCTGGGACGTCCCGGGCCTCAGCCGCCGCCGGCCAAGGCGACGGTGTCGTCCGAGCGCCCGCCGGTCACGTACCCTGAGCAAAGAAATCCGTCCCTGCCGAGGGGAAATGCGGTCCCGGAACCCATCCGGCGCAGACCTGGCGGGGCCGGCCTGGCGAAAGGACTGGGGGTGACCGACCGCACTTCGGACAGCGCCTCGGCCGGTGCCTCGCCCACCTCGAAGGCCGGTCAAGAACAGCCGCCGCGAGCCGACGACTTCCAGCCCGACATTCCGCCGGGTCACGACCGCAGTGCACCGCGCGACCAGGTCAACGGTGGCCCGCCTGCCGAGACGCGGGGGCCGATCCCGTTCGACGCGCCCCGAGAGCGCGGACCCGAACCGGCGGCGCCGCAGGACGACTCCCACCTGGTGCCCGGGGGGCGGATCGCCAACGGCCGCTACCGCCTGCTGATCTCGCACGGCGGCATACCGCCGCTGCATTTCTGGCAGGCGCTGGACACCGCCCTGGACCGCCAGGTCGCGCTCACGTTCGTCGATCCCGAGGGTGCGCTGCCCGACGAGGTGCTGCAGGAAATCCTGTCGCGCACGCTGCGGCTGAGCCGGATCGACAAGCCGGGCATCGCCCGCGTCCTGGACGTCGTCCACACCAAAACCGGCGGCCTGGTGGTCGCCGAGTGGATCCGCGGGGGCTCCCTACAGGAAGTCGCGGACACCTCGCCGTCGCCGGTCGGCGCGATCCGGGCGATGCAGTCGCTGGCGGCCGCCGCCGACGCCGCGCACCGCGCCGGTGTCGCGCTGTCCTTGGACCACCCGAGCCGGGTGCGGGTCAGCATCGACGGCGACGTGGTGCTGGCCTACCCGGCCACCATGCCCGACGCCAACCCGCAGGACGATATCCGCGGGATAGGCGCCGCCCTGTATGCCCTGCTGGTCAACCGGTGGCCGCTGCCGGAGACCGGGGTGCGCAGCGGGTTGGCCCCAGCCGAACGCGACGCCGGCGGCCAGCCCGTCGAACCGACCGTCGTCGACCGTGACATCCCGTTCCAGATTTCCGCCGTCGCCGTGCGCTCGGTCCAGGAGGACGGCGGAATACGAAGCGCCTCAACGCTTTTGAACCTACTTCAACAGGCCACCGCGGTCGCCGACCGCACCGAGGTGATCAGTCCGATCGACGATGTGCCCGCGCCCACCTCCCCGCGCCGCGCCGCAGCCGAGCGCGGCGGCGAAGTCTACTCCCGCCGCCGCCGCAACCTGCTGATCGGGCTGGGCGCCGGTGCGGCGGTGCTGCTGGTCGCGCTGCTGGTGCTGGCGTCGGTGGTGAGCAAGATCTTCGGCGACGTCGGCAGCGGGCTCAAGGGCGATCAGCTCGGGCTGAACAACCCGTCGTCCTCGTCGGCTTCGGAATCCCCCGGCCCTGCCGCACCGTCGGGCAGCACCGTCAAACCCACCAAGGCGACCGTTTTCTCCCCCGAAGGTGACGCCGACGCCGCCGCCGACGCCGGGAACGCGATCGACGGCAATCCGGCCACCTCGTGGCAGACCGACCCGTACACCGACTCGGTGCCGTTCCCCAACTTCAAGAACGGGGTCGGATTGCTGCTGCAGCTACCCAAACCCACCGTCGTCGGCACCGTGACGATCGACATCTCCAGCACCGGGACGAAGGTCGAGATCCGCTCCTCGGCCTCGCCGAACCCGTCGAAGCTCAGCGACACCACCGTGTTGACGCCGGCCACCGCACTCAAGCCCGGCCACAACACCATTCAGGTCAAGGCGTCCGCCCCGACCTCGAACCTGCTGGTGTGGATCTCCACGCTGGGCACCACCGACGGCAAGAACCAGGCCGCGATCTCCGAAATCACCATCCAAGCCGCTTCCTGAAGTGCCCGGCCGCCGCCGTTCGGCTACGTTCCGGCGGGTGGGTTTCCGGGGTAGATGGGACGCGAGACGACAGCCCGACAGCGACGCTGAACTGCTGGCCGCGCACGTCGCCGGGGACCGTCACGCCTTCGCCGAACTCTTCGCACGGCACCACCGACGGCTCTACCGGCTGGCCCGGCTGACCAGCGTGAGCCCCGAGGACGCCGACGACGCGCTGCAGGACGCGATGCTGTCGGCACACCGCAGCGCCGGCGCGTTCCGCTATGACGCCGAGGTCGGCTCGTGGTTACACCGCATCGTGCTCAACGCGTGCCTGGATCGGCTGCGCCGGGCCAAGTCCCGGCCGGCGGTGCCGCTGGACGACGACTATCCCGTCGCCGACCGCACCGCGCAGGTCGAGACCACGATCGTCGTGCAACGGGCGCTGATGCGGCTGTCCGTCGAGCACCGGGCGGCCGTCGTCGCCGTCGACATGTTGGGGTGTTCGATCGCCGAGACCGCCGCGTTGCTGGGTGTGGCCGAGGGCACCGTCAAGAGCCGATGCGCCCGCGCGCGTGCCCGGCTCGCCTACTTGCTCGGGTACCTCGATACCTGCGAACTAGGTTGCTAGAGTTCGACATTCGCCTGTCCCGCAACCGCATTCCCGGCCCGGACGCGCCCCGTGGGTACGGGCGGGCGCCGACCGCGACGTGCCCATGACGGACACTGGGTCCGATGACTGGTGCCCAGAACGATCCGGACCCGCGGCTGAGTGTCGAACTGCTCGCCGACTTGCAGGCCGGGCTGCTCGACGACGACACCGCCGCCGCAGTTCGCAGCCGGATCCGCACCGACCCGCAGGCCGCCGAAGCCTTGCAGGCCCTCAACCAGGTGCGCCGCGACCTGGCGGACCTCGGTGCCGAGTCCGCGGACGGGACTCGCGGAGCCGAGAGCTCCCGCGGCGCCGCCCACGCGGCACGGCCACCCGTGCGTCCGGGGCGGCTGTTGGCCGGCATCGCCGGGGTGTGCGCGGTCGTCGCCGCCGTCGCCATCGGGACCCTCGCGCTGCTGAACGAGCCTGCGCCGCAACCGGATCTGGGGCCGACCGCCGGGCACATCACCGTCTCCACGCCCGTCCCGGTGATACCGCTGTCGGATCCCGACATCCTGGAACTGCTGCGCCGCCCACCCGACTTCGGCACCCTCGCCAACCCCGCCCAACGCGCCTCGTGCCTCAGCGGGCTCGGCTATCCGGCATCCGTGCAGGTGTTGGGCGCACAGCCGGTGGAGGTCAACGCGCGCCCCGGTGTGCTGCTGGTCATGCCCGGCGACACCCCCGACACCGTGACGGCCTACGCGGTGGCGCAGAACTGCAGCGCCGCCGACACCGGGCTGCTGGCCACCACCACGATTCCCCGCGGCTAAGTGCCGCGCGCCTAGTGTCGTGCGCCACCACCGGGAACAGCACTGCCTAGTCTGGCGTTCGTAGACTTTGCAGAGCTATGTCCCCATGTGACCGGTTTCCGCCCGAAAGGCACGCATGACCGCTTCCGCTTCCCCAGACACCATTCACGACGTCATCGTCATCGGCTCCGGTCCGGCCGGCTACACCGCGGCGCTCTACACCGCCCGGGCGCAACTGAAGCCGCTGGTCTTCGAAGGCACCTCGTTCGGCGGGGCGCTGATGACCACGACCGAGGTGGAGAACTACCCCGGCTTCCGCGACGGCATCACCGGCCCGGAACTGATGGACCAGATGCGCGAGCAGGCGCTGCGCTTCGGCGCCGACCTGCGCATGGAAGACGTCGAATCGGTGTCGCTGGACGGCCCGGTCAAGACCGTGGTGACCGCCGAAGGCGAGACGTTTCGCGCCCGCGCCGTCATCCTGGCGATGGGTGCGGCCGCACGCTACCTGCACGTCCCCGGCGAACAGGAACTGCTGGGCCGCGGCGTGAGCTCGTGCGCCACCTGCGACGGGTTCTTCTTCCGCGACCAGGACATCGCCGTGATCGGGGGCGGCGACTCGGCCATGGAGGAAGCTACCTTCCTGACCCGGTTCGCCCGCAGCGTCACCCTGATTCACCGGCGCGAAGAGTTCCGCGCGTCCAAGATCATGCTCAACCGGGCCGTGGAAAACGAGAAGATCACCATCCTCACCAACAAGGCGGTGCTCGGAGTCGACGGCGACAACACGGTGACCGGCCTGCGGTTGCGCGACACCCGCACCGGGGAGGAGACCACCTTGCCGGTGACCGGGGTGTTCGTCGCGATCGGCCACGAGCCACGCTCGGCGCTGGTGCGCGACGCCGTCGACCTCGACCCGGACGGCTACGTCCTGGTTCAGGGACGCACCACCAGCACCTCCCTGGACGGCGTCTTCGCCGCCGGAGACCTGGTGGACCGCACCTACCGGCAGGCCATCACCGCGGCGGGCAGCGGCTGCGCGGCTGCTATCGACGCCGAACGGTGGCTCGCGGGACACCAAGCGGTTGGACCGGCCGACAGCACCGAATTGATTGGAGCAAAGCGATGAGTGACCTCGAGAAGAAATCCGGCACGATCGAGGTCTCCGACGCCTCCTTCCCCACCGACGTGCTGTCCAGCAACAAGCCTGTGCTGGTTGACTTTTGGGCGACGTGGTGCGGTCCGTGCAAGATGGTGGCGCCGGTGCTCGAAGAGATCGCCGCCGAACGCTCGGCCGACCTGACCGTGGCCAAACTCGACGTGGACGCCAACCCCCAGACCGCGGTCGAGTTCGACGTCGTCTCGATCCCCACCCTGATCCTGTTCAAGGACGGTCAGCCGGTGAAACGCATCGTCGGCGCCAAGGGCAAAGCGGCGTTGCTGCGCGAACTCTCCGACGCGGTTCCCGAGCTGGCCTGACCGACCGCATATCGCTCCGTCCGGCGTCCGGGTGGCGCCGCTATTGTTGCCGAAACGAGTCCCCGACTGGCCTGGGGTTTTCCTGATCTGGGCGAGGATCTGCGACAATACCGGTTAACTGCGCTGCATTTGGCGGCGATGTCAATTAGTCCCGGAGGGCCCTTGGTATGCCGGATCCGCGCCGCGAAGACGGCGACGCGCTGCGCTGTGGCGACCGCGGCGCCGCGGTCACCGAAATCCGGGCGGCGCTGGCCGCGCTGGGAATGCTGGACAACCCCGACGAAGACCTGGACACCGGCCGCCATGTCGCGGCCGACGTTTTCGACGGCGAACTCGACCACGCCGTCCGCGCCTTCCAGCAGCACCGCGGTCTGTTGGTGGACGGCGTCGTCGGGGAGGCGACCTACCGCGCGCTGAAGGAAGCCTCCTACCGCCTCGGTGCCCGCACCCTGTATCACCAGTTCGGTGCGCCTCTCTACGGTGACGACGTCGCCACGCTGCAGGCCCGGCTGCAGGATCTCGGTTTCTACACCGGTCTGGTGGACGGGCATTTCGGCCTGCAGACCCACAACGCACTGATGTCCTATCAGCGTGAGTACGGACTGTCGGCCGACGGCATCTGCGGCCCGGAAACGTTGCGCTCCTTGTACTTTCTCAGTTCCCGGGTCTCTGGTGGCTCACCGCACGCGATCCGTGAAGAGGAACTGGTCCGCCGGTCCGGGCCCAAGCTGTCGGGCAAGCGCATCATCATCGATCCGGGCCGCGGCGGCAACGACCACGGCCTGATCACCAACGGGCCGGGCGGTCCGATCAGCGAAGCAGACGTGCTGTGGGACTTGGCAAGTCGGCTCGAAGGTCGCATGACGGCCATCGGCATGGAGACGTTCCTGTCCCGGCCGACCAACGGAAGCCCCTCCGACGCCGAACGTGCGGCGATCGCCAATTCCGTTGGCGCGGACCTGATGATCAGCCTGCGCTGCGAAACCCAAAGCAGCCCTTCGGCCAACGGCGTAGCGTCGTTCCACTTCGGCAACTCGCACGGTTCGGTGTCCACCATCGGCCGCAACTTGGCCGACTTCATCCAACGAGAAGTGGTGGCCCGCACCGGGTTACGTGACTGCCGGGTGCACGGCCGCACCTGGGATCTGCTGCGGCTGACCAGGATGCCGACCGTCCAGGTCGATGTCGGTTACATCACCAATCCCGGCGATCGCGACATGCTGATCGCGACCCGCACCCGCGACGCGATCGCCGAAGGCATTCTCGCCGCGGTGAAGCGGCTCTACCTGTTGGGTAAGAACGACCGGCCCACCGGCACTTTCACTTTCGCCGAACTGCTCGCCCACGAGTTGAGCGTCGAGCGGGAACGGGCCAGCAGGATCACCGGGTCCTAACCGGACCGGCACCGAGCTTCCTAACCGGACCGGCGCCGAGCTTCGAGGGTATTGCCCGCCGTCCCCGCCCCGACCGGCTGTTCCAGTTGCGCATTCTCCAGCAGGCGCTCCAACGCGGCTTCGACTTCGGCTTTCCAGCCCAGCCCCTTGTCCAGTTCGAGGCGCAGCCGCGGAAAGTAGGGATGCGGCGCGACCACCACAAACCCCACGTCCAGCAAGAAGTCCGCGTCGATGATGCAGTGCTCGACGGAGCAGTCCCCGAGCGATTCCACCACCGGCTGGATATCGGGGTCGATCGGCGGCTGCAACTCGGTGGCCGCCTCGGTGCGGCCGAATGCCTCCAGTGCCCGCACGCCGCGGCGCACCAACTCGTCGATGACCCGGGCGATCAGACTGGCCGGCAGGTCGTCGAGAATCTCGGAGGGGGTGTGCCCGCGCTCGATTCCCATCGAGGTCAGCAACACCGCGTCCGCCGACACCGGCGCGGTCGGAAAGCGATGTGCCCGCGGCACCGCCCGCGGTGGCGCGTAGAGCACGTACCCCACGCACGGCGGTTCGGCCTGACTGCGCTCGTCGGGGACCGCGGTGGCAACCTGTCCGCACGAGCCCCATTCCAGCATGACCATCGACAGCCATGCTTCCTTTTCGAATTCAGGATCGGCCAGGTGCTCGTCCTTGCCGAGCGTCGCCGGATCGACCTCCCAGAACACGCACCGCCGCGCGTGCTTGGGGAGCTGCTCGAAGGCTTCGAGCCGCAGCGCTGTAATCCGAGCTGACACTAGACTCCTAGTCTCCGTGCGGTGCTCACGCCCGACGACCTTGCGCATGCCACCCGGCGTCCTCGCGACGTAGCACGGCCGATGTGGCTCGTCCCCGCTCTCCCCGGCCTGACGTACTCCGGCAACCCCTCCAGAATAGGAGAGTCGGCCGGTATCGGGCCAGTGTCGCAGTCGGCCGGCTCGTCGAAGTCCGAAAAAACTTGACGCACAACAGATCTCCGTTATCGACGGCGCCTCGAGTCGACCGGGACGGGTCCCGGAACCAGGTCGGTGTCACAGTGACGTAATTGCTTGGTATGTCGGGTCGAGCCGTCTCACGCCTTCGTCGCGGTCATCAGATCGATGATCCGCTGCAGGTCGTCGACCGAGCCGAATTCGACCACGATCTTGCCCTTGCGCTTTCCGAGCGCGACGGTGACCCGGGTGTCGAAGGCATTCGACAGTCGCTCGGCGACATCCTGCAGCCCGGGCATCTGGATCGGCTTACGCCGGGGCGGTGCCGGTGCGGCGCCGTCCCCCCGGTTGGCCAACGTGACTGCCTCCTCGGTGGCGCGCACCGAGAGGCCTTCCGCGACGATCCGGCTCGCCAGTTCCTCCTGCGCCTCCGGTCCGGCTTCCAGGGACAGCAGAGCCCGCGCGTGGCCGGCGGACAGCACACCCGCGGCCACCCGACGCTGAACGGGTATCGGCAACTTGAGCAACCGGATCATGTTGGTGATCAGGGGGCGTGACCGGCCGATGCGGGCGGCCAGTTCGTCGTGGGTGACCCCGAACTCGTCGAGCAGCTGTTGGTATGCCGCCGCTTCTTCCAAGGGGTTCAGCTGGACCCGGTGGATGTTCTCCAGCAGTGCGTCGCGCAACAGGTTGTCGTCGCCCGTCTCGCGCACGATGGCCGGGATCGTGGCGAGGCCCGCCTCCTGCGCCGCGCGCCACCTCCGCTCCCCCATCACGATCTGATAGCGGGCACCACTTGTCGCGCCCGGGACCGCGCGCACCACGATCGGCTGCAACAGCCCGAATTCGCGGATGGAGTGCACCAACTCCGAGAGCGCCTCGTCGTCGAAGACCTGTCGCGGCTGACGAGGGTTGGGCTCGATGTCGGTCGGTGCGATCTCCCGGTATACCGCGCCCATCGCGGCGGCGTCCGGTAACGGGCCGCCGATCACCACGTCGGCGGCTGCGGACCCCATGCGCGGACCCAGTGTCGACGGACCGGAGTCGCCGTCGGCGGGACCGGTGGGGATCAGCGAAGCCAGGCCGCGGCCCAGGCCGCCCTTGCGGCGTGACGGTGTCGTCATCAGTTATTCCCTCCCGGCTGGTGGTCGATCACGTTGGGCGAGTTCGCGGCTGGCGTCCAGATAACTCATCGCCCCGCGCGAACCGGGATCGTAATCGATGATCGTCATGCTGTAGCCCGGTGCCTCGGAAACCTTCACGCTGCGCGGGATAACCGTGCGCAGAACCTTGTCCCCGAAGTACCGCCGCACCTCTTCGGCCACCTGATCCGCAAGCTTGGTCCGACCGTCGTACATCGTGAGGATCACCGTCGTCACGTCGAGTTGCGGATTGAGGTGAGCCTTCACCATTTCGATGTTGCGCATCAGCTGTGACACACCCTCGAGGGCGTAGTACTCGCACTGGATCGGGATCAACACCTCGGGTGCCGCAACGAGGGCGTTGATGGTGAGCAGACCCAGCGACGGTGGACAGTCCACGAAGACGTAGTCGAAGTCGAAGCTGTCCAGTTCGGCCAAGGCGTTGCGCAACCGGTTCTCCCGCGCCACCATGCTGACCAATTCGATCTCCGCGCCGGCGAGGTCAATGGTGGCCGGCACACAGAAGAGCCGTTCGCTGTGCGGGCTGCGGCGCAGCGCATCCCGCAGGGCCACCTCACCGATCAGCACTTCGTAGGACGACGGTGTGCCCGATTGTCGATCGGTGATGCCCAGTGCGGTGCTGGCGTTGCCCTGCGGGTCGAGGTCGACGACGAGCGTCTTGAGGCCCTGGACCGCGAGTGCGGCCGCGAGGTTGACGGCGGTGGTCGTCTTCCCCACCCCGCCCTTCTGGTTGGCGATGGTGAAGACGCGGCGCTGCCGAGGCCGTGGCAGCGGCTCATGGGTGGTGTGCAGTACTCGCATCGCCCGCTCGGCGGCGGCTCCGATGGGAGTGTCGAATTCGGTCGATGTTTCACGTGAAACATTCACCGTGGGATTCTGCGCCCGCGACGGCGTCGCCGCCACCGGGGACACGCCTTCCTGGGCTCCTGGATCGGTGGCTGACGGGGCCACCGGCCGGCCCGGTTGCTCTGTCGGCGCGGCTGCGTTACGACTCCACCTCATGCCGCTCCCCCGGACGCCCGCGTACGCCGGACCGGCTTGCCGCGCCGCGCCACCACCGCGGTCGCGGGCCGCTCCAAATAGGTCGCGCCACACGCCACCACCCTGACATCGACCGCACCGGACGCAGCCATCCCACGCCGGTGTTCCTCGACCTCTTCCTGAGCACGCTCGCCCTTGACGGCGATCATCTGTCCCTCATGCCTCAGCAACGGCATACTCCACTTCGTCAGTTTGTCTAGCGAGGCGACGGCCCGTGAAACCGCCGCATCGCTGCCGCCGTACCTCTTGCGAATGCCGGGTTCCTCCGCGCGGCCACGTACCACCTCGACCGGCAGGTCCAACTCTTCGGCGACCTCGCGGAGAAAGTCGGTGCGCCTCAGCATCGGCTCCAGGAGGACGACATGCAAGTCTGGTCGGGCGATTGCCAGCGGCACGCCCGGCAACCCGGCTCCCGAGCCGATGTCGATGACCCGATCGTTCGGGGCGAGCAGTTCCGCGATGACCGCGGAGTTCAAGATGTGGCGTTCCCACAGACGTGCGACTTCCCGCGGACCCAGCAACCCGCGCTCCACCCCCGCGGTCGCCAGGATGTCTGCGTAGCGTCGCGCCAGCTCGATCCGTAGACCGAAGACCGCCTCCGCCGCTGCCGTGGCGGCACTGGCGTCGGCTCCTGAAGCGCTGTCGTCGGGTCGCAATGGGAACGGATCGACATGTTTCACGTGAAACATTCCTCCGTTCCCGCGTCCGACCCGACCGAACTACACCGCTGTAACTCCGGTCATCGCGGCCGGGTCACAGTCGTCCTACGAATCAGTCACGCAGCACGACGACGCGGCGGGACGGTTCCACGCCCTCGCTTTCGCTGTGCACCCCGGGCACGGCAGCGACCGCGTCGTGGACGATCTTGCGCTCGAACGGTGTCATCGGCGAGAGGGCCTCGCGCTCACCGGTCTCGGCTACCCGGCGGGCCACCTTGTCACCCAGCGACGCCAGTTCGTCCCGGCGCCGACGGCGCCAGCTTGCGATGTCCAGCATCAGCCGGCTGCGCACGCCGGTCTTCTGGTGTACGGCCAGCCGGGTGAGCTCTTGCAGCGCGTCCAGCACCTCGCCCCCGCGGCCGACCAACTTGTTGAGATCGTCGCTGCCGTCGATGCTCACCACCGCGCGGTTGCCTTCGACGTCCAAGTCGATGTCGCCGTCGAAGTCCAGCAGGTCCAACAACTCTTCCAGATAGTCCCCGGCGATCTCGCCTTCGGCGACCAAGCGCTCTTCCAGGTCCTCGCCGTCGTCGACCGCTGCCCCGTTCGCCGCCTCGGTCTCGGGTTGGTCTTGGGTGTCGACATCGGTGATGTCAGCATCCGTCATAGCGTTCTCTCCCCTCATTCCCTGTGGGTATTCGCGGCTGGTGCGCCGCATGGTTCCTCAGTCGCTCTCCGCGGCGCACCGCGGACCGAGCGAGCTAACGTTTGCGCTTCTTGGGTCGTGCGCCGGGGCGTGGTGTGCGGCCCGGTTGATTAGGTCGGCTCCCTGCATTCGGCTTCTCGGGCGGCGAGGGCGCGGTCTCCACCGTGTCCTCCTCGACCGCGCCGACTGTCGCGTCCGACGACCCGGTCTCTCCGGCCGAACTGTTCGCGCTGGGCGGAGTCGGCCTGTTGCGAATGGGCTTGGCACCCGGCGCGGGCGCATTGGCGGCGCGGCGCTGGATGGCTTCCTGCTTCTTGGCTTCGTCTTCCTTCTCGATCATCCCGAACACGTAGTGCTGCTGACCGAACGTCCAGATGTTGTTGGCGAACCAATACAGGATGATCGCCAGCGGCATCGGGAACAGGACCGGTCCGATCAACACCCCGAGCGGAAACACGTACAGCGCCAGCTTGTTCATCATGGCGGTCTGCGGGTTGGCGGCCGCCTCCGGGCTCTGCCGCGCCACCGACGCCCGGCTGTTCAGGTACGTGGCGATACCGGCCAGGATCATCACCGGCACGCTCACGGCGATCAGCATCCCCCGATCGAACTGGCTGAACGCGTCCAGACCGGTGGTCTGGCGAATCGCCGCACCGATCGGCGCCCCGAACAGGTTCGCGTCCAGGAAGTGTCCGACGTCCGTCGCGCTGAACACGTAGTTGCCCAGTTCGCGGTTTTCCTTGACCGAGAGGCCCATCCGGCCGATCCCGGACTGCGTCCGGTTGAACGACATCAGCACGTGATACAGACCCAGGAACACCGGGAGCTGAGCCAGCATCGGCAGGCAGCCCAGGATCGGATTGAAGCCGTGCTCGCGCTGCAGCTTCTGCATCTCCATCGCCATCCGCTGCCGGTCTTTGCCGTACTTCTTCTGCAGCGCCTTGATCTGCGGCTGCAGCTCCTGCATCTGCCGGGTGGTGCGGATCTGCTTGACGAACGGCTTGTACAGCAGCGCCCGCAAGGTGAACACCAGGAACATCACCGCCAGCGCCCAGGCGAAGAAGTTGTCGGGTCCCAGCACGTAGGCGAATGCCCGGTACCAGAGCCACATGATCCACGACACCGGGTAATAGACGAAGTCGAGGCTGAAGAAATCAAACAAAAGTTCCACTCTCCCGTTGCTCTGCCGCACCGTCGACCGCGGCGTCGTCGAAGTCAGCCCGGCGCTCGTGGCGCTCCGGGATCGGGTCCCATCCTCCCCGATGCCAGGGACCACACTTGGCGAGTCTGGCCACCGCCAGCCACCCCCCGCGAATCGCCCCGTATTCGGTCAGCGCTTCGACGGCGTACTGGCTACAGGTAGGCATGAACCGGCATGACGGCGGTCGCAGCGGCGACACCATGTGCCGGTAGAGCTGGAT
The DNA here is from genome assembly GCF_059812345.1 of Mycobacterium sp. NGS59. Lineage (NCBI taxonomy): Bacteria > Bacillati > Actinomycetota > Actinomycetes > Mycobacteriales > Mycobacteriaceae > Mycobacterium > Mycobacterium sp. NGS59. Next base: position 77,290 of record NZ_JCALCN010000006.1, on the reverse strand, counting down.
CAGGTAGACCACCGTCCGAACCACCGGGGCGCCGAGCTCCGAGACCTTCACCGCTCGGTACCCGCGAGTTCGAAAGCCCGCCGCAGGCCACTGCGCAACTGTCGTTCCAACCACGCCGAGGAGACATGGCGGCTGCTGGGCAGTGCGCGGATCACCACCTGATCGAGCGGATGCAGACTGTCCAGCATCGGCCGCGCCACATGGCGCAACCGACGGGCCACCCGGTGACGTTCGACCGCCGTGCCTACCCGCTTGGCGATGATCAATCCCACCCGGGGGCCGCGACTTTCCTGCCTTGCGCCCTCGGGCTCAGTGCCCCGGCGTACATGGACGACGACATCCGGCTGCACCGTGCGCATGCCGTACTTCACTGTCGCGTCAAACTCCGTCGACCGCCTCATGCGGTTGCGTGGAGAAAGCACCGCTGGAAAGCCCGATCTTGCGATCAGGCAGTCAAAGAGCGGCGACCCTTGCTGCGCCGGTTGGAAACGATGGCGCGTCCGGCACGGGTGCGCATCCGCAGCCGGAAACCATGAACCCGGGCTCGCCGCCGGTTGTTCGGCTGGAAGGTCCGCTTGCCCTTGGCCACGGCGTTCTCCTCGCTGTGTTCGGCATAACCATCCGCCCGCTGAGGCCTAACAGCTCGTCGGTCGGAGAGTGTCTCGCTTGCTGGCCGGCGCGGTCCCCGGGTTCTGGCCCCGGGTCGCAGCCGTATCGCCGACTTTCGGGCGACTGTTTGAGGGTACTGATGCGACTTCGCCTGGTCAAACCTGCCCACACCGCCTCGGTCCTGGACCCGGCCCGCCAGAACATCAAGGAGCCCACCGGAATACAAAAAAGAACTGTTGGCAGCCGCAACGAAAACTGTTAGCTTCGCGGGGTGTAGTTTCCAAGCCGGGGCGGACTTGGAGCTCTGTCGACAATGAAGCGAGGATGGCGGATCGACTAGCTGAGTGGACAGCTTTCATGGTTGTCTTCAGCACGGAGATCGCGAACCGCGGCGCAAATGCTGCGGCACGTTATCGACCGTTCCTTCCACACCTGTGGATAACCATGTGGACAGCTGCTCGTCGCCGGGACCCCGCTGTACCTCGACCGTCGGACCAGGAGATGCGTCGTTGACCGATGACCCCGGTTCCGGATTCGCCACGGTGTGGAACGCGGTTGTCGCCGAACTCAACGGTGACTCCGGCAACGGATCCCCCCTCACCACTCCCCTGACTCCCCAGCAGCGCGCGTGGCTCAACCTCGTGCAACCGCTGACCATCGTCGAGGGCTTTGCGTTGCTGTCGGTCCCGAGTGTGTTCGTGCAGAACGAGATCGAACGTCACCTGCGTAACCCGATCACCGATGCACTCAGCCGCCGGCTCGGACAGCAGATCCAACTCGGCGTGCGCATCGCCCCACCCCCGGACGACGACGGCGCGTTGCCACCGAACGACACTTCGCCACCACCCGCCGGAGATGCCGACGAAGCCGAGGACGACGGCGACGCCCAGAGCTGGCCGACCTATTTCAGCGCGCGCCCGCACACCAGCGACACCGCGGCGGCCGGCGGCACCAGCCTCAACCGGCGCTACACGTTCGACACGTTTGTGATCGGCTCCTCCAACCGGTTCGCGCACGCCGCGACACTGGCGATCGCCGAGGCACCCGCCCGGGCGTACAACCCGCTGTTCATCTGGGGCGAGTCCGGCCTGGGCAAGACGCACCTGTTGCACGCCGCCGGTAACTACGCGCAGCGCCTGTTCCCTGGCATGCGGGTCAAGTACGTCTCCACCGAGGAATTCACCAACGACTTCATCAACTCGCTGCGTGACGACCGCAAGGTGTCCTTCAAGCGCAGCTATCGCGATGTGGACGTGTTGCTCGTCGATGACATCCAGTTCATCGAAGGCAAGGACGGGATCCAGGAAGAGTTCTTCCACACCTTCAACACGCTGCACAACGCCAACAAGCAGATCGTCATCTCCTCGGACCGTCCTCCCAAACAGCTGGCCACCCTCGAAGACCGGCTGCGGACGCGGTTCGAGTGGGGACTGATCACCGACGTGCAGCCGCCGGACCTCGAGACCCGCATCGCCATCCTGCGCAAGAAAGCACAAGTGGAACGGCTGGCGGTGCCCGACGACGTCCTGGAACTGATCGCCAGCAGCATCGAACGCAATATCCGCGAGCTCGAGGGTGCGCTGATCCGGGTCACCGCGTTCGCGTCGCTGAACAAGACCCCGATCGATAAGGCGCTGGCCGAGATCGTGCTGCGCGACCTGATCGCCGACGCGAGCGGCATGCAGATCAGCGCGGCCACCATCATGGCGGCCACCGCGGAGTATTTCGACACCACCGTCGAGGAATTACGCGGCCCCGGCAAGGCCCGCCCGCTGGCCCAATCCCGTCAGATCGCGATGTACCTGTGCCGGGAGCTGACCGACCTGTCCTTGCCCAAGATCGGGCAGGCGTTCGGCCGCGATCACACCACGGTGATGTACGCGGAGAAGAAGATCCGCGGGGAAATGGCGCAGCGGCGTGAGATCTTCGACAACGTCAAAGAGCTCACCACCCGCATCCGGCAGCGCTCCAAGCGCTGACACCGATCCGGTCCGGCGCCCTCCGGGCACTTATTTGCAAAAAACTTTGCCCCCTCGAGTCACAACCGTCCCACCGTCGCGGTGTGTGTAGGTCTGTGCACAAACCGGGAAAACTGCCGTGCACCACCGGCCGTCCGGTGCACATCGGTGATTCATCCCCAGTTGTCCACCACGGATCTCACAACCGCAGGCCCCGTCATGCACAGTGCCGCCCGCGCCCTAGCAGCGCGAAGACCCAGCTGTCCCCAGATTGCACACCCCTTAATACTGATATTGAGATCTCTTCGTCGTTTCTGGTTTGAAGTACACGGTTGGGGACAGCTCGTCTTCGGTGCCCGCAGACCGGTCCCGGCGTCGGTTTGTCGGCGTCGGCGATTAGCTTTCAAGTTGGCTCGAGAAGCTCTACGGTTGTTCTTCGACTGCCGTTGCGCAGTCCCCGACGCCGGCGGGGGAGCTGGCCCATGGATTTGAAGTTCACTGTTAGGTGAAGGGACGCAATGGACGCGGCTACGACACGTGCTGTCACCGACTTGAGGTTTCGTCTGGTCCGGGAGTCGTTCGCCGATGCGGTGTCGTGGGTCGCCAAGAACCTGCCGTCACGGCCGACGGTGCCGGTGCTGTCCGGGGTGTTGCTGAACGGCACCGAGGACGGCCTGACCATCTCCGGATTCGACTACGAAGTCTCCGCCGAGGTCCAAGTTCCCGCCGAAATCGCTTCCCCGGGAAGTGTTTTGGTGTCTGGGCGGTTGTTGTCCGACATCACCAGGGCGTTGCCGAACAAACCGGTGGATTTCTACGTCGACGGCAACCGGGTCGCCCTGACCTGCGGGAGCGCCAGGTTCTCGCTGCCGACGATGGCCGTCGAGGATTACCCGACGCTGCCGACCCTTCCCGAGGAGACCGGGACGTTGCCGGCCGAGTTGTTCGCCGAAGCCATCGGCCAGGTCGCCATCGCCGCCGGCCGGGATGACACGCTGCCGATGCTGACCGGCATCCGTGTCGAGATCTCCGGTGAGACGGTGGTTTTGGCGGCCACCGACCGGTTCCGGCTGGCCGTGCGCGAACTGACCTGGTCGGCATTGTCCCCAGACATCGAGGCCTCGGTGTTGGTGCCGGCCAAGACACTGGCGGAGGCGGCCAAAGCCGGCGCCGACGGCTCTGAAGTCCGGTTGTCGCTGGGTGCCGGGTCCGCGGTCGGAAAAGACGGCCTGCTGGGGATCAGCGGCAACGGCAAGCGCAGCACCACCCGCTTGCTGGATGCCGAGTTCCCGAAGTTCCGCCAGCTGCTGCCGGCCGAACACACCGCGGTGGCCACGATCAACGTGGCCGAGTTGACCGAGGCGATCAAGCTGGTCGCGCTGGTGGCCGAACGTGGCGCGCAGATTCGCATGGAGTTCGCCGAGGGCATGCTGCGGCTGTCGGCCGGCGCCGACGATGTCGGGCGTGCCGAAGAAGATCTCGCGGTCGACTACGCCGGAGAACCGTTGACCATCGCGTTCAACCCGACTTACCTGACCGACGGACTGGGTTCGCTGCACTCCGAGCGGGTGTCGTTCGGTTTCACCACCCCGGGCAAGCCCGCGCTGCTGCGGCCCGCTTCTGCCGACGACGAGGTGCCGACTGGCAGCGGGCCGTTCGCTGCGGTGCCGACGGACTACGTGTACTTGTTGATGCCGGTGCGGCTGCCGGGCTGAATCGCTTGGACGCACACGTGTACGTCCGGCATCTGGGCTTGCGTGATTTCCGGTCCTGGGAGCGGGTGGACCTCGAATTGGCGCCCGGCCGCACGGTTTTCGTCGGCCGCAACGGTTTCGGGAAGACCAATCTTGTCGAAGCGCTGTGGTATTCCTCGACCCTGGGGTCCCATCGGGTCGGTACCGACGCACCGCTGATCCGCACGGGTGCCGATCGGGCTGTGGTGTCGACCATCGTGGTGAACGAGGGCCGCGAATGTGCCGTCGACCTCGAGATCGCCGCGGGCCGGGCGAACAAGGCGCGGTTGAACAGGTCCCCGGTCCGTAGCACGCGCGAGATCGTCGGCGTACTGCGCGCGGTGTTGTTCGCTCCGGAAGACCTGGCGCTGGTGCGCGGCGACCCGGCGGATCGGCGTCGCTACCTCGACGACTTGGCGACGGTGCGCCGGCCGACGATCGCCGGCGTGCGCGCCGACTACGACAAGGTGCTCCGGCAGCGCACCGCGTTGTTGAAATCGTTGGCCGGGGCGCGGTTTCGAGGCGATCGGGGGGCACTGGACACGCTGGAGGTGTGGGACAGCCGGCTGGCCGAGCACGGCGCCCAGCTCATGGCCGCCCGCATCGACCTGGTGAACCAACTGGCCCCGGAGGTAGAGCAGGCCTACCGGTTGCTGGCACCCGAATCACGTTCGGCGGCAATCGGTTACCGTTCCAGCACGGACACGTTGGTGGCGGATCGGGAGCTGCTGGAAAGCGCGTTGTTGACGGCGTTGGCCGCGCGCCGTGACGCCGAACTGGAACGGGGGGTGTGTCTAGTGGGTCCGCACCGCGACGACCTCGAATTGCGACTCGGCGATCAGCCCGCGAAAGGCTTTGCCAGCCACGGCGAATCGTGGTCGTTCGCGGTGGCGCTGCGACTGGCGGCCTATGAGTTGTTGCGTACCGACGGCAGCGACCCGGTGCTGCTGCTCGACGACGTCTTCGCCGAACTGGATACCAAGCGGCGTCAGGCGTTGGCCGCCGTCGCCGAGTCCGCCGAACAGGTGCTGGTGACCGCGGCGGTGCCGGAAGACATTCCCGACGGCTGGGAGGCTCGACAGGTGCGTATCGAGTTGCGCGACGGCGATTCCGGTCCGGTGTCGGAGGTGCAACCGTGACCGACGAGCCGGCAGATCAGGGGGAGGTGAACCAGCGCGGCCTGGACCTGGTCCGGCGCACGCTGGAAGAAGCCCGCTCCGCCGCACGCGCGCGCGGACAGGACGCCGGCCGGGGCCGGGCCGCACCCGTCGAGCCCCGGGGGCGCCGCGGCGCGGGATCACGCCGTCGGTGGTCGGGTCCCGGCCCGGATTCCCGCGACCCGCAACCCCTGGGCCGGTTGACCCGCGACCTGGCCAAGCAACAGGGCTGGACCACTCAGGTGGCCGAAGGCATGGTCTTCGGTCAGTGGAATGCGGTCGTCGGTCATCAGATCGCCGACCATGCGACCCCAGCGGCGCTCAACGACGGGGTGCTCAGTGTGACGGCCGAGTCGACCGCCTGGGCCACCCAGTTGCGGCTCATGCAGGCCCAGCTGCTGGCGAAAATCGCCGCCGCCGTGGGCAACGGTGTCGTGACCTCGCTGAAGATCACCGGGCCCGCCGCGCCGTCTTGGCGGAAAGGGCCCCTGCGCGCACCCGGCGGTAAAGGGCCCCGCGACACCTACGGATAGGGCCACCCGGGGTGTTGCCTGAGAGCCGCCAGAACGCGGCCAGCTACCTCCCGAAGCGGTCAACCCTATCCTGAATCGAGAAATTCCACGCACGGCACGATTAGGTGTGTGGAAACGCCGCCGCAGAGTCAGTCCTGACGGTGGGTGACGGTAGACTGTGAGGGATCCGTGAGCGGTGTTGGGCCGCTTGTCTGCGAACCCCAAGGAGAGCGTCCCGCCAGTGGCTGCCCAGAAGAAGAAGGCACAAGACGAATACGGCGCTTCGGCCATCACCGTTCTGGAGGGTCTGGAGGCCGTCCGTAAACGCCCGGGCATGTATATCGGGTCCACCGGTGAGCGCGGTCTGCACCATCTGGTGTGGGAAGTCGTCGACAATTCGGTGGACGAGGCGATGGCCGGCTACGCCACCCAGGTCGACGTGAAGCTGCTCGATGACGGCAGCGTCGAAGTCGCCGACAACGGCCGCGGCATCCCGGTCGCCATGCACGCCACCGGAGCGCCCACCGTCGATGTGGTAATGACCCAGCTGCACGCCGGCGGCAAGTTCGGCGGGGAGAACAGCGGCTACAACGTGAGCGGTGGTCTGCACGGCGTGGGCGTCTCGGTGGTCAACGCGCTGTCCACCCGACTCGAAGTCGACATCAAGCGCGACGGACACCAGTGGTCGCAGTATTACGACCGCGCCGTGCCGGGCACGTTGAAGCAGGGTGAAGCAACCAAGAAGACCGGGACCACCATCCGGTTCTGGGCCGACCCGGACATCTTCGAAACCACCGAATACGACTTCGAGACCGTGGCCCGTCGGCTGCAGGAGATGGCGTTTCTGAACAAGGGGCTGACCATCAACCTCACCGACGAGCGGGTGGAGCAGGACGAAGTCGTCGACGAGGTGGTCAGCGACCACGCCGAAGCCCCCAAGTCCGCGGAAGAAATCGAAGCAGAAGCCAAAGCGCCGCAGAAGGTCAAGAAGCGCACCTTCCACTACCCCGGCGGCCTGGTGGATTTCGTCAAGCACATCAACCGCACCAAGAGCCCGATTCAGCAGAGCGTGATCGACTTCGACGGCAAGGGCACCGGCCACGAGGTCGAGATCGCCATGCAGTGGAACGGCGGCTACTCCGAATCGGTGCACACCTTCGCCAACACCATCAACACCCATGAGGGCGGGACGCACGAAGAGGGTTTCCGCAGCGCGCTGACGTCGGTGGTGAACAAGTACGCCAAAGACAAGAAGTTGTTGAAAGACAAGGACCCCAACCTCACCGGTGACGACATCCGCGAAGGGCTGGCGGCGGTCATCTCTGTCAAGGTCGCCGAACCGCAGTTCGAGGGTCAGACCAAGACGAAGCTGGGCAACACCGAAGTCAAGTCGTTCGTGCAGAAGGTGTGCAACGAGCAGCTGACGCACTGGTTCGAGGCGAACCCGTCCGAGGCGAAAACGGTGGTTAACAAGGCGGTTTCGTCCGCGCAGGCCCGGATCGCGGCGCGCAAAGCGCGAGAGCTGGTGCGCCGCAAGAGCGCCACCGATCTGGGCGGTCTGCCCGGCAAGCTGGCCGACTGCCACTCGACAGATCCGCGTAAGTCGGAACTGTATGTGGTGGAAGGGGACTCGGCCGGCGGTTCGGCCAAGAGCGGGCGCGACTCGATGTTCCAGGCGATCCTGCCGTTGCGCGGCAAGATCATCAACGTCGAAAAGGCCCGCATCGACCGGGTGCTGAAGAACACCGAAGTGCAAGCCATCATCACCGCGCTCGGCACCGGTATCCACGACGAGTTCGACCTGACCAAGCTGCGCTACCACAAGATCGTGCTGATGGCCGATGCAGACGTTGACGGACAACACATTTCGACGCTGCTGCTGACCTTGTTGTTCCGCTTCATGCGTCCGCTGATCGAGAACGGGCACGTGTTCCTCGCACAGCCGCCGCTGTACAAGTTGAAGTGGCAGCGCACCGAACCCGAATTCGCCTACTCCGACCGCGAGCGCGACGGCCTGCTCGAGGCGGGCCTGAAGGCCGGCAAGAAGATCAACAAGGAAGACGGCATTCAGCGCTACAAGGGTCTCGGTGAGATGGACGCCAAGGAGCTGTGGGAAACCACGATGGACCCGTCGGTGCGGGTGCTGCGGCAGGTCACCCTCGACGATGCCGCCGCGGCCGACGAGCTGTTCTCCATCCTGATGGGTGAGGATGTCGAAGCCCGCCGCAGCTTCATCACCCGCAACGCCAAAGACGTTCGCTTCCTGGACGTTTAGTCCCATCCACGTTTTGACCAGACAAACGAGGAATTCATGACAGACACGACGCTGCCGCCTGGTGACGACTCGGTCGACCGGATCGAGCCGGTCGACATCCAGCACGAGATGCAGCGCAGTTACATCGATTACGCGATGAGCGTCATCGTTGGGCGCGCGCTGCCAGAGGTCCGTGACGGGCTCAAGCCGGTGCACCGCCGGGTGTTGTATGCGATGTACGACTCGGGATTCCGCCCGGACCGCAGCCACGCCAAGTCGGCGCGCTCGGTCGCCGAGACGATGGGTAACTACCACCCGCACGGCGACGCCTCGATCTACGACACGTTGGTGCGCATGGCGCAGCCGTGGTCGCTGCGGTACCCGCTGGTCGACGGGCAGGGCAACTTCGGCTCGCCGGGCAACGACCCGCCGGCGGCGATGAGGTATTGCTGTTCCGGGGATGCGTTGGTGCGCTTGCCTTTCGGGCAATCTGTTCGCATCGCCGACATCGTCGCCGGGGCTCGGCCGAATTCCGACAACGAGGTCGATCTGAAGGTTCTCGACCGGCACGGAAACCCCGTCGCCGCCGACCGCCTGTTCCATTCGGGTGAGCACCAGACCTACACGGTGCGCACCGCCGAAGGCTATCAAGTCACTGGCACCGCGAATCACCCATTGCTTTGCCTGGTTGATGTGGGCGGCGTGCCGACGCTGTTGTGGAAGTTGATCGAGGAGGTAACCCCTGACGACTATGTCGTGCTACAACGCACGCCACCAACGGAGTTCGGGCCAGCCGACTGGCACGACACGATGGAAGCACTGCTGCTGGGCGCCTTTATCAGCGAAGGGTTCGTCTCGGAGAAGCGCGCCGGATTCAACAACGTAGACCGAGCCTACTTCAACACGGTCGTCGCCGCGTACGACGCGATTGTGGGTGGGCGGCGCTACGTGTATTCACGCACTATCGCGTCCGGTTCGACCCTCCATGAACTGGATATCCAAAACCTCACCAATTTCAGAGGTACACGACTCTGCGAACTAGTTGGTCAGCGTTCGGCGGACATGGCAGTACCGGCATGGCTGTGGCGCTCCCCCGCCGCCGTCAAGCGCGCCTTCCTGCAAGCACTGTTCGAAGGCGACGGATCGTGTTCAGCACTCCCGCGCAACACGATCCAGATCTCTTACTCGACGCGCAGCAAGCAGCTAGCCATTGACGTGCAGCAGCTGCTGCTCGAATTCGGCGTCATATCCCGCCGCTACCTGCACGCCGTCGGCGAGTACAAGGTCGTCATCACCAACCGGGCCCAAGCCGGATCATTCGCAGCCCAAGTCGGATTCGGTGGCGCCAAGCAAAAGAAGCTGACCAATATCCTCTCAGCCATGCCGCCGTGCGCGGGCATGGACAGCGATCACGTTCCGGGCCTGGCGCAGTTCATTCGTAAGCACTGCGCGAGCCGTTGGGTCGACAAGGAATGGCTGCGAAAGCACAACATCGATCGACTCGGCCGCTGGCGGCGCGATGGCGACGAAATCCTCTCGCGCATTGCTGATCCCGATGTACGCGCCATCGCGACCGACCTCACCGACGGCCGCTTCTACTACGCCAAAGTTGCCTCGGTGACCGACGCCGGTGTGCAACCGGTCTACAGCCTCCGCGTCGACACCGACGACCATGCGTTCCTGACCAACGGTTTTGTCAGTCACAACACCGAAGCCCGCCTGACGCCGCTGGCCATGGAGATGCTGCGCGAAATCGACGAGGAGACAGTCGATTTCATCCCGAACTATGACGGCCGGGTGCAGGAACCCACGGTACTGCCGAGCCGGTTCCCGAACCTGCTGGCCAACGGCTCGGGCGGGATCGCGGTCGGTATGGCCACCAACATCCCGCCGCACAACCTGCGCGAGCTCGCCGAGGCGGTGTTCTGGTGCCTGGACAACCACGACGCCGACGAAGAGGCGACGCTGGCCGCCGTCATGGAACGCGTCAAGGGGCCTGACTTCCCCACGCACGGGCTCATCGTCGGATCGCAAGGCATCTCCGACGCCTACACCACCGGTCGCGGCTCCATCCGGATGCGCGGAGTCGTTGAGGTGGAAGAGGATTCGCGCGGACGCACGTCGCTGGTGATCACCGAGTTGCCCTATCAGGTCAACCACGACAACTTCATCACCTCGATCGCCGAGCAGGTGCGGGACGGCAGGCTGACCGGCATCGCCAACATCGAGGATCAGTCCAGCGACCGGGTCGGGCTGCGCATCGTGATCGAACTCAAACGCGACGCCGTGGCCAAGGTGGTGCTGAATAACCTCTACAAGCACACCCAGCTGCAAACCAGCTTCGGCGCCAACATGCTCTCCATCGTCGACGGGGTGCCGCGCACCCTGCGCCTGGACCAGATGATCCGTTACTACGTCGAGCACCAACTCGACGTGATCGTCCGTCGCACCACCTATCGGCTGCGAAAAGCCAACGAGCGGGCCCACATTCTGCGTGGTCTGGTCAAGGCGCTGGACGCGCTGGACGAAGTCATCGCGCTCATCCGGGCATCGGAGACCGTCGACGTCGCCCGCCAGGGCCTGATCGAACTGCTCGACATCGACGAGATCCAGGCCCAGGCCATCCTGGACATGCAGCTGCGCCGGCTGGCCGCGCTGGAACGGCAGCGCATCGTCGATGACCTGGCCAAGATCGAAGCCGAAATCGCCGACCTGGAAGACATTCTCGCCAAACCCGAACGGCAGCGCGGCATCGTAAGGGGAGAGCTCGACGAGATTGTGCAAAAACACGGCGACGACCGTCGCACCCGGATCGTCGCCGCCGACGGCGACGTCAGCGACGAGGACCTGATCGCGCGTGAGGACGTCGTCGTCACCATCACCGAAACCGGCTACGCCAAGCGCACCAAGACCGATCTGTACCGCAGCCAAAAGCGCGGCGGCAAGGGCGTGCAAGGTGCCGGACTCAAGCAAGACGACATCGTGCGACACTTCTTCGTCTGCTCGACCCATGACTGGATCCTGTTCTTCACCACCCAGGGCCGGGTATATCGGGCGAAGGCCTACGAATTGCCCGAGGCGCTGCGCACGGCGCGCGGCCAGCACGTCGCCAACCTGCTGGCGTTCCAGCCGGAGGAGCGCATCGCCCAGGTCATCCAGATCAAGAGTTACGAAGACGCGCCGTACCTGGTACTGGCCACCCGCAACGGCCTGGTGAAGAAGTCCCGACTCACCGACTTCGACTCCAACCGCTCAGGCGGCATCGTCGCGGTCAACTTGCGCGGCGAAGACGAACTCGTCGGGGCCGTGCTGTGCTCGGCAGACGACGACTTGTTGCTGGTGTCGGCGAACGGGCAATCCATCCGGTTCTCGGCGACCGACGAGGCGCTGCGACCGATGGGCCGCGCCACCTCCGGCGTACAGGGCATGCGGTTCAACGCCGACGACCGGCTGCTGTCGCTGAACGTGGTCCGCGAAGGCACCTATCTGCTGGTGGCCACCGCGGGCGGTTACGCCAAACGCACCGGGATCGAGGAGTACCCGGTGCAGGGCCGCGGCGGCAAGGGTGTGCTGACCATCATGTACGACCGGCGGCGCGGCCGACTGGTCGGCGCTTTGATCGTCGACGACGAGAGCGAGCTCTACGCGATCACCTCCGGTGGCGGCGTCATCCGGACCACGGCCCGCCAGGTGCGCAAGGCGGGACGCCAGACCAAGGGTGTCCGCCTGATGAACCTGGGTGAAGGCGACACGCTGCTGGCCATCGCCCGCAACGCCGAGGAAGGCGCGGAGGAGAACGGCGAAAGCGACGAGGGTTCGGCCACCTAGCGGGCGGTGGATCGGCGCCCTGCCGACCCGGCATAGACTCGGCTACTCGAGAACACACGTTAGGAGTCGGGGTGAGTTCACCGAACGAGCCGGGTGCACCCAGCCCGGGTGACAACCCGAACGGGGACGGGTCCGGTGAACGTGCCGGCGCACACCGAGCCACGACCGGACCGGGCCGCGTGCCGGATGCCGGCGATCCGCCGCCCTGGCAGCGCGGAGCTGCTCGAGCCTCGTCCCAATCCGGATCCCAATCGGGGCCACGGCCCGCGGCCGACCGGCCCACCGATGTCCGCCCGCCCACCAATCCCGAGGCGCGGCTGAATCGCTTCATCTCCGGAGGGTCGGCCCCGACCACCGGCTCACAGGCGGAGGCCCAAGCAGTGCGTAGCGAGAATTCACCCAACGAGGCGTACGCCAGCGAACTGCCCGACCTGTCCGGGCCGATCCCGCGGGCGACGTCGAACAAATCCACTTCCGAGCGCAGCTCGGACACCGCCACCTCGTCGGGCACCCGCCGGTCCAGCGGTGAGGCGCGGGAGTCTCGGGTCGCCGTCGGGTCCCGCCGGGCGCGGGGGCCGGTACGGGCCAGCATGCAGATCCGCCGGATCGACCCGTGGAGCACCTTGAAGGTGTCGCTGCTGCTGTCGGTGGCGTTGTTCTTCGTGTGGATGATCGCGGTCGCGTTCCTCTATCTGGTGCTCGGCGGTATGGGTGTGTGGGCCAAGCTCAACAGCAACGTCGGCGACCTGCTGAACAACACCAGCGGCAGCAGCGGCGAACTCGTCTCCAGCGGCACCATCTTCGGGGGGGCCGTGCTGATCGGGTTGGTCAACATCGTGCTGATGACCGCGATGGCCACGATCGCCGCGTTCGTCTACAACCTGACGACCGATCTGATCGGCGGTATCGAAGTCACACTGGCGGATCGGGATTAGCGTTTTGGGAGTCGGGCGGCCGGTGCGGTAATCTCGCTGCTCGGCCGTACGCGCAGTACGGGCCTATAGCTCAGGCGGTTAGAGCGCTTCGCTGATAACGAAGAGGTCGGAGGTTCGAGTCCTCCTAGGCCCACGACATGAGCCCGTCAAGACGTCGTGTGAAGTTGGCATTGCCGCTGGCAGTAACCGCCGCCCTCGGCGCGGCGACTGCGGCGGTAGTCCGCTCGCGGCGCGATGTCGAAGTCTGGCACGTGGCGCCCGACCCAACCTCTGATCACCCACCCGGTCACCCAGAGGGGCCTTAGCTCAGTTGGTAGAGCACCGCCTTTGCAAGGCGGGTGTCAGGGGTTCGATTCCCCTAGGCTCCACAAATTTTCGAAGCAGCTGTTCAGCGCCTCAGCGGACTGTAGAACACCAATCCGTTGCCCTTGTTGTCATAGACCACGGCCCGCCGCTCGTGCGCGTCGTCGTACGGACCGTTCACGATGCCGCCGCCACTGGCCTCGACGGCTTTCGCCGCGGCGTCGACGTCATCGGTCTTGATCCCGACGACGACCTGGCCGGGGATCGGATGGTCCACCGCGGTCGCCAGCGCCAGCGTCACCGATCCGCCGTCCAACGCCGCGAAATGGGTTCCGTCGCGAAACTTGACCGCCATCCCAAGCGTCTCGCTGTAGAACCGGATCGATTCGTCCAGATCGTCGGTCGACAGCATGATCATGCGTACATCGTGCTCGCTCATTGGGCCTCCTCATGGCCATCCTGTACGGGTAGACAATGCACCGGCCAGGGCCGAGAGTCACTCGGTCCGGGAAAGGACGTCGCGGCTGTGAAATTACTGTTCCCGCTCCCCCACACCATGCGGCTCAAAGCCATGATGCAACCGTGGGAAGCCGACGTGACCGGCGCCGAGCAGACCCGGATGGCCAAATACGCGGACCAGTGGGGCTACGACATGATCGCGGTGCCCGAGCACTACGTCATACCCACCGAGCACGTCGAACTGTCCGGCCCGCATTTCCTGCAGTCCACGGTGGCGCAGGCCTACCTCGCCGGCGCCACCGACCGGATCCGGCTCAGCTCAGCGGTCACCCTGCTGCCGCTGCAGCATCCCATCGTGCTCGCCAAGGCCCTGGCCACCGCCGACTGGATGAGCGGCGGGCGCATCACGGTCACCTTCGGCATCGGTTGGCTGAAGCCCGAATTCGAATTGCTCGGAGTCCCGTTTCACGAGCGGGGCCGGATGGCCGACGAATATCTGGCCGCCATCCTCGAGTTATGGACCAGCGACAGCCCCAGCTTCGACGGCCGGTACGTGTCCTTCCGCGACGTGGCCTTCGAACCCAAACCCGTTCAGCGGCCGCATCTTCCGGTGTGGATCGGCGGCGACTCCGACGCCGCGTTGCGTCGCGCGGCCCGCTTCGCCACCGGGTGGTGGTGCTTTCTGACGCCGCCGCACCACATCGCCGAACGGATCGAGTTCATCAAGTCCCAGCCCGGCTACGACGGCCGCGCCTTCGACGTCGTGCACGGCTTGGGGACCAACCGTGTCGGCGAAGGACATGTGGTGCGCGACGACCCCGATGCGCGCGCCGGAAAGAGCGCCGCCGAACTTATCGACCGGCTGAGTTGGCTTGCCGCGCAGGGCGTCACGTACAGCTCGGTGCCGGTCCCGCGGGTGCGGGGAGTTCAGGAGTATCTGGACTACGCGCAGTGGGTGGCCGAGGACGTCAAACCGCACCTGTGACGGGCATCGTCGGCGAGGCTGAGTGCGCGAGGGTCCCCAAAATGTCAGAAAACCGGTGCTTCGCCGTACATTTTGCGGCCCCTCGCCTGGGCCGCGGCAGCGACTACGGACGGGGTTGGACGTCGACGCTGGGCGGAAGGGGCGACGGGTCCGGACGCGACGAGCGGCGCACGATGCTGAACGCGATACCACCGGCGGCCAGGACCGCGACACCAGCGGCACCCGCGATCACCCAGGGCTTCTTGCTGCGGCGCTGATTACGGCGGGCCTCCTGCAGCAGCTGCGGCAAGTTGGCGACGACTTCCTGGGCGGCTGCCAGCTCCTGGCCGATCGTCTCCTGGGCCGCGGCGAGTTCGCGGGCCAGCCGGCCCTCCCGGTAGCGGCGACGAATCTCCGTCGCGGTCGACCGGGTGCCCTGCGCCCCGAGCCCGACGAGGCCGCGGGTGACATCCACCGGTCCCACCGTCGAGTAGGTCAGGCCTCTGGTCAGCCGCTCCCGGGGGGTCAGCCCGGATGCGACCGTGCCGTCGGACTTCACGCTCATCGCGCCGCCTCTCTGTCTACCGCTCGAGTCCTACGCAGTCCTATCAGGTACCGGGTCGTCGAGCCAGTACCGACATCAAACAGATGCCAGTGGCACCGGCTGACGCGCGAACCGCGGGTGATGGCAGACTGTGATCCCGTGACCAACAGCCCTAATCAGACCGCCAGCGCCACGCTGCACACCAACAAGGGAGACATCAAGGTCGCCCTGTTCGGCAACCACGCGCCCAAGACCGTCGCCAACTTCGTCGGCCTGGCGCAAGGCACCAAGGAGTACTCGACCCAGAACGCGTCGGGCGGGCCGTCGGGACCGTTCTACGACGGCGCGGTGTTCCACCGGGTGATCCGGGGCTTCATGATCCAGGGCGGCGACCCCACCGGCACCGGGCGCGGCGGCCCGGGCTACAAGTTCGCCGACGAGTTCCACCCCGAGTTGCAGTTCGACCGGCCCTACCTGCTTGCGATGGCCAACGCCGGCCCGGGCACCAACGGCTCGCAGTTCTTCATCACCGTCGGCCCGACCCCGCACCTGAACAGGCGGCACACCATCTTCGGCGAGGTCGTCGACCCGGAGTCGCAGCGCGTCGTGGACGCGATCGCGTCGACGGCCACCGACGGCAGCGACCGCCCCCTCGAAGCGGTCGCGATCGAGTCCATCACCATCTCCTGAACCCTGCCGAGCAGACGCAAAAGCCCCCTTAGACCGGCCAAATCGGGTGCTTTTGCGTCTGCTCGGCCGAAACGTGGCCCCGACCGGCTTAACCGGCGTAGCCGGCGTCGGTGAGCGCGTCGAGTACCTCCAGCGGGTCGGTGCCCAGGTCCCATCGGGACAGCACGATCAGCCCCCCGCCGACGGTCTCGATCTCCAGTAGCCGCACCCGGCGCCCGTGCCGGCGGAACTCGCTGATCTTGATGATCTCGATCATCTCGCGGCGCAGTACCTGGGTGCGGAACCAACCGCGCACCAGCAGGGCGTCGGCGGTGATTGCCAGCTTGGGTCGCGCCCGCCACGACGCGCCGGCAAACAGCAGCAGACCCACCGCGGCAACTCCGGCGATGAAACGCCCCGGAGGATCTGTGACCAGGGTCACAGCGGCGATAGCTAGTATCGCACCGCCAACGCCGCACGCTGCGATTCCGGCGGTACGCGGCGACCATTCAGTTTGCTGCATGCCCTCTTTGGACCCTTTCACCACCACGGATACGGTTATCCACAGCAGCTATCAACAGTGGGGATGAATCACACGCGTGTGATTGGGTGTCCGGATGGTTGCTGGCGTGCTAACACGACGCACACGACATGAATCCATTACGCCTGCGCTGACGGTCAGTGCCAACGCATCGTCAGCAACAACCCGGTGATCATGAAGGCGAACGCGATCGCGTAGTTCCACGGACCCAGTTCAGCCATCCAGTGCAGGGCAGCCGGGGCCTGCGGCCCGTACGCCGCCAGCTGGAAAACCATCAGCCACACCAGGCCGATCAGCATCAGACCGATGAACAGGCAAACGAACCACACGCTCGACGGCCCGACCTTGACCTTCACCGGGGTGCGGCTTACCGCACTGACGGTGAAGTCGTTCTTCTTGCGGACCTTGGACTTCGGCATTTGCTACCTCTGATATTGGACGAGCGAGTGGTAATCGAACGAAGCGACTGGTAATCGAACGAACGGGACAAGTGCAACGATTACGGTTGCAGCTGCAGGCGGATCTCGGGTACGAGATTAGCTCACCGGCAGCCACGACCAGGAGACGGAGACAGCCTTGGCCGATCAGCGAGCCGACCAGCGCCGGTCGCCGTGGCGCTTCGGCGTCCCGGTGGTGTGTCTGCTGGCCGGGGTGCTGCTGGCCGCGACGCACGGAGTGTCCGGCGGCAGCGAGATCCGCCGCAGCGACGCGCCGCGCCTGGTCGACCTGGTGCGTGAGGCCCGGGCTTCGGTGATCCGGTTGGACGCCGAACGGGAGGAGTTGACTGGCAAGCTCGACACCGCGCACGGCCGCTCCGCGGACACCGCGCTGCGCGCGATGTTGCGGCGGGCCGCCGAGCTGGCCGGCGAAGCCGACATGAATCCGGTGCACGGGCCCGGCCTCGTGGTCGTCCTCAACGACGCGCAGCGCGACGCCAACGGCCGGTTCCCCCGCGACGCGACTCCGGACGACCTGGTCGTGCACCAGCAGGACATCGACGGGGTCCTCAACGCGCTGTGGAGCGCGGGGGCGGAGGCGATCCAGATGCAGGACCAGCGCATCATCGCCACCTCGGTGGTGCGCTGCGTCGGAAACACGCTGCTGCTCAACGGCCGTACCTACAGCCCGCCCTATTCGATCACCGCGATCGGCAACGCCACCGCAATGCAGAACGCCCTGGCCGCCGCTCCTCTGGTCACGCTGTACAAGCAGTACGTGGTGCGGTTCGGGCTCGGTTATCGCGAGGACGTCAAGCCCGACGTCCAGATCGTCGGCCATGCCGAACCGGTCCGCCTGCACTACGCGAAGCCGATGGGGCCGATCGGCTACTGACAACGGTCATCGGACCCGGGCGGTAACCTGTCACGGTGCGGATTCTGGTCGTCGACAACTACGACAGCTTCGTGTTCAACCTGGTCCAGTACCTGGGTCAGCTGGGCGTCGAGGCCGCCGTGTGGCGCAACGACGACGCGCGACTCACCGGGGCCGAAGGCCCCGAGACCGTCGCCACCGACTTCGACGGTGTGCTGCTCAGTCCCGGCCCCGGCACCCCCGAGCGCGCGGGCGCCTCGATCAGCATGGTCCATGCCTGCGCCGCGGCCGGCACGCCGCTGCTCGGGGTATGCCTCGGACACCAGGCGATCGGGGTGGCGTTCGGGGCCACCGTCGACCGCGCACCGGAGTTGCTGCACGGCAAGACCAGCAGCGTCATCCACACCAATGCCGGTGTGCTGCAAGGACTTCCGGATCCCTTCACCGCAACGCGCTACCACTCCCTGACCATCCTGCCGGAGTCGCTGCCAACCGAGCTGGAGGCGATCGCGCACACCCCCAGCGGCGTGATCATGGCCGTGCGGCACACCGCGCTGCCCATCCACGGCGTCCAGTTCCACCCCGAATCGATCCTGACCGAAGGCGGTCACCGGATGCTGGCCAACTGGCTGGCCTACTGCGGCTGGGCGCGCGACGACACGTTGGTGCGCCGACTGGAAAACGAGGTCCTCACCGCGGTGCGGCCGCATTTCCCGGCCGAGGTGGCCGGTCAGGCCGGGGCTACTGACCGAACTTCAGCGTGATCACGCCGTCGCGGTTCACTCCCGTACCGGCCGGCGGGCTCTGGTAGACGACCTTGTTGTGCTGGGCGCCACCGGCGTCCACGTCGGGGCCTTTGTCCAGTAACCCGGTCCAGCCCAGCGCCCGCAGCCGGGGCTCGGCGTCCGTCCAGAACATCCCGGACAGGTCGGGCATCACGAATTGATTGCCCTTGGACACCTGCAATTCGATGACCGAATCGACCGGCACCGTGGTGCCTGCGGGCGGATTGGTGGAGATCACGTCGCCGGCGGTGCGGGGGCTGTCCACAAACGACTGACTGAACTTCGAGAACCCGTAGACGGTGAGGTTGCGCTGCGCCATCTCCACGGTCTGGCCCGCGACGTCGGGAATCTGCTTGGTCTCCGGACCCGAGCCGATGATGATGGTGATCACGTTGGTGATCGCCTGGGTCTGATTGGCCGGCGGGTTGGTGCCGATCACTTTGCCGGCTTGCTCGGCGGTCGACGGCGACTTGGCTTCCTTGAACTTGCTGAAGCCGGCGGCGGTGAGTTTCTTGACCGCTTCGGCATAGGTCAGCGACGACACGTCGGGCACTTCGCGCTGCTCGGGACCGGTCGAAACGTTGACGGTGATCTCGTCGCCGGCGCCCACCGACGCGTTGGCGACGGGGTCGGTGCCGATCACATGGTCAGGCAGGATCGTCGAGTCGGGCCTTTGCTGGGTGCGCGTCTTGAAGCCCTTGTTCTGCAGCGCGGCGATCGCGTCGGCGGATGCCTGTCCGCGCACGTCGGGAACCTGGACCTTGCGGGTGTTGCCGCCGAAGGTGTTGATGGCGATGGTGACCGCGATCGTCAGCACCGCCAGCACCGCGACCACGGCGATCCAGCGGCCCACCGAGGCACCACCGCCGGTGTCGGACTCGTCGAAGTTCTGCCGGGGCAGCGGGTCGGTCCGCGGACCGCCGTGGCCGGGACCCGAGGAGGACATGAATGCCTTGCGCTCGGCGCCGGTGAGCACCTTGGGAGCCTCGGGCGCCTCGCCGTTGTGCACGCGGACCAGGTCGGTGCGCATTTCGGCGGCGGTCTGGTACCGGTTCTCGGGGTTTTTGGCCAGCGCCTTGAGCACGACGGCGTCGAGGTCGGCGGAGATCCCCTCGTGTCGTTCCGAGGGCGGGATGGGATCTTCGCGGACGTGCTGGTAGGCCACCGACACCGGCGAATCACCGGTGAAAGGTGGCTCGCCGGTGAGCATCTCGTACAGCACACAGCCCAGCGAATAGACATCCGAGCGGGCGTCGACGGGGTCGCCGCGGGCCTGCTCGGGCGACAGGTACTGAGCGGTGCCGATCACCGCCGCGGTCTGGGTGACGCTGTTGCCGCCGTCGGCGATCGCCCGGGCGATGCCGAAGTCCATCACCTTCACCGCGTTGGTCGAGCTGATCATGATGTTGGCCGGCTTGACGTCGCGGTGGATGATGCCGTTCTGGTGACTGAAGTTCAGCGCCTGGCAGGCGTCGGCGATCACCTCGATGGCGCGTTTGGGCGTCATCGGGCCGTCGGTGTGCACGATGTCGCGCAACGTCACCCCGTCGACGTACTCCATCACGATGTAGGGCAGCGGCCCGGCGGGCGTCTCGGCCTCGCCGGTGTCATACACGGCGACGATCGCTGGGTGGTTCAGCGCGGCGGCGTTCTGCGCCTCGCGCCGGAAGCGCAGGTAGAAGCTGGGGTCACGGGCCAGGTCGGCGCGCAGCACTTTGACCGCGACGTCGCGGTGCAACCGTCGGTCGCGGGCGAGATGAACTTCGGACATACCTCCGAAGCCGAGGATCTCGCCCAATTCGTAACGGTCGGACAGATGCTGAGGGGTAGTCATCGTGGTGTCTCGAATCGGGGCTGCACCCCAGGAGTACCCGTTTCCTCCCCAGCAGTCCACAGCGCGCTTCCGGTGTTGGTGACGGTCGTCGGCGTCTGTTGCTGCTCGTTGTCGTTCTTGGAGTTGATGACGATCAGCACCGCGATGATGATGGCCAGCGCCCCGAGCACGCCCGCGGCCCACAGCAGCGCCCGCTGCCCGGAGGAGAAGGTGCGCCGCGCCGGCGGTTGGCGACGCCCCGAGCTGGACTGGGAGCGCCGCGGCGCGGCCGTCCGGTTCGTGGTCGTGCTGGGCGCGATCCGCGCCGGTGTGGCCGACGGTATCGCCGCGGGTGCGGCACGACCGGCCGGCGGTGTCGCGCTGGGCCGCGGCGGGCGGCGGCCGGCCCGCACCGCGGCGACCGCATCGGCGAACGGGCCACCACTGCGGTAACGCTGGCTGGGGTTCTTCACCAGCGTGATCTCGATGAGCTCGCGCACGTTGGGCGGCAGATCGGCCGGTAACGGCGGCGGCGGCTCCTTGATGTGCTTCATCGCCACCGTCAGGGCACCGTCGCCGGTGAACGGGCGCTTGCCCGAAACCACTTCGTAGCCAACAACTCCCAATGCGTAGACGTCACTGGCCGGCGTCGCGTCATGGCCCAGGGCCTGCTCGGGGGCGATGTATTGCGCGGTGCCCATCACCATCCCGGTCTGGGTCACCGGCGCCGCGTCGACAGCCTTGGCGATGCCGAAGTCGGTGATCTTCACCTGCCCGGTCGGGGTGATCAAGATGTTGCCGGGTTTGACGTCGCGGTGCACCAAGCCGTTGGTGTGCGCGATCTGCAGCGCCCGGCCGGTCTGCTCCAGCATGTCCAGCGCGTGGCGCAACGACAGCCGGCCGGTGCGTTTGAGCACCGAGTTCAGCGGTTCGCCGTTGACCAGCTCCATCACCAGGTAGGCGGTGCGGCCTTCTCCGTCCAACGCGCTTTCGCCGTAGTCGTGGACCTGGGCGATACCGGGGTGGTTGAGCATCGCGGTGGTGCGGGCCTCGGACCGGAACCGCTCGATGAACTCGGGGTCCTGGGAGAACTCCTGTTTGAGGACTTTGACGGCGACGCGCCGGCCCAGCCGGTTGTCCACCGCCTCCCAGACCTGGCCCATGCCGCCGGTGGCGATGAGCCGCTGCAGCCGGTATCGGCCGGACAGGGTCACCCCAACGCGGGGACTCATGCTCTGCCTCCCGCTCGCTCCGGATTCATGGCCCCCCCTGCAACGCGGCCTCGATCACTGCCCGCCCGATCGGCGCGGCCAACGCGCCACCGGTCGCCGAGAGTCGATCGGCTCCGTTCTCCACCAGCACCGCCACCGCGATCTTGGGGGCCTGCGCGGGTGCGAAGGCGATGTACCACGCGTGCGGCGGCGTGTGCCGCGGGTCGGCGCCGTGCTCCGCGGTGCCCGTCTTGGATGCGATCTGCACGCCGGGAATGGCCCCTTTCTGCTGTGCGACTTTCTCGGCGCCGACCATCAACTCTGCTAGCTTAGCGGCGACCTGCGGCGACACCGCGCGCTGCTGCTGGTACGGAGCGCTGGTGCTGATGTTGGCCAGATCGGGGCCTTTGAGGCTCTCCACCAGGTAGGGCCGCATCAAGACGCCGCCGTTGGCGATGGCGGCCGCCACCTCGGCGTTCTGCAGCGGGGTGAGCGCCACGTCCTTCTGCCCGATACTGGTCATTCCCAGCGCGGCGCGGTCCGGTATCGCGCCGATGGTGGACTCGGCCACCTGCAGCGGTATCGGACTCGGCGTCTCATCGAGTCCGAACGCTCTGGCCATGTTGCGCAGCGCGTCGGCGCCGGCGAGCAGCCCGAGTTGGACGAAAGCGGTATTGCACGACTTGGCGAAGGCTTCACTGAGCGACACCGTTTGACCGTCGCCGCAGGGGGTGCCGCCGTAGTTCTCCAGCGTGGCGGTGCTGTTGGGCAGCGGGATGCTCGCCGCGGCGGTCAGCTGCGCGTTCTCGTTGGTGCCGGCAGCCAGCGCCGCGGCGGTGGTGATCACCTTGAACGTGGAGCCGGGCGGGTAGGTCTCCGAAATCGCCCGGTTGATCAGCGGGTTGTCCGGGCTGTCCCGAAGGCGCTGCCAGGTCTGTGCCTGGATGTCGGGGTTGTGCGAAGCCAGCAGGTTGGGGTCATACGACGGCGACGACACCAACGCCAGGATCTTGCCGGTCGAGGGTTCCAGGGCGACGACGGCACCCTTGCACGGCGGCCCTCCGCAACCCTCCTGCATCGCGTCCCAACCGGCCTGCTGAACGCGCGGGTTGATGGTCGTGTCCACGTTGCCGCCGCGCGGGTCGCGGCCGGTGAAGAAGTCCGCCAGGCGACGGCCGAACAGGCGCTCGTCGGAGCCGTTGAGCAACAGGTCCTCGGCCCGTTCCAGCCCGGCGCTGGAATAGCGCAACGAATAGAACCCGGTGACCGGGGCGTAGACCGCGGGGTTGGGATAGACCCGCAGGAAGCGGAACCGGCTGTCGGTGGCCACCGAGTAGGCCAGCAGTTGGCCGCCGGCGATGATCTGACCGCGCTGGCGGGAGTACTCGTCGAGCAGGACGCGCTGGTTGCGTGGGTCGGCGCGTAGCCCGTCGGCGGTGAAAACCTGCGTCATCGTGGCGTTGAGCAGCAGCAACACGATCAGCGCCATCACGGTCACCGAGATCCGGCGCAGCGAGGTGTTCATACGCGCTCGATCACCTCGGTGCTGGCCGCCGCGATCGGTGACTTCTGGCGCGGACGGGTGCGTAGCGGGCGCCGGGCACCGTCGGAGATGCGGGCCAGGATTGCCAGCAGCACGTAATTGGCCAACAGTGACGACCCGCCGTAAGACATCCACGGCGTGGTCAGCCCGGTGAGCGGGATCAGTTTGGTGACCCCGCCGACGACGATGAACAGCTGGATGGCCAACGTCGAGGCCAGGCCCGCGGCCAGCAGCTTGCCGAAGCTGTCGCGGGTGGCGATCGCGGTGCGCATGCCGCGGATGATGACGATCGTGTAGAGCATCAGGATGCTGGCCAGGCCGACCAGACCCAATTCCTCGCCGAAGGCGGCGATGATGAAGTCGGTGGACGCCGCCGGTACGGTGTCGG
This sequence comes from Mycobacterium sp. NGS59, assembly GCF_059812345.1. Lineage (NCBI taxonomy): Bacteria > Bacillati > Actinomycetota > Actinomycetes > Mycobacteriales > Mycobacteriaceae > Mycobacterium > Mycobacterium sp. NGS59. The sequence continues at coordinate 53,773 of NZ_JCALCN010000006.1, read as the reverse complement.
GCTGACCGTTACCCAGGCCGGTGCCGAAGACGCCCCCGGTGGCGAAGCTGAACAGCGCCTGCACCATCTGATAGCCGTTGCCGTCGGGATCGGCGAACGGATCCAGCCAGGTCTGGACCCGCACCCGCACATGGTCGAACGAGTAGTACGCGATGACGCTGCCCCCGGCGAACAGCACCAGCCCCAGCACCACCCAGCTGAACCGTTGCGTGGCCAGATAGACCACCACCAGAAACGATGAGTACAGCAGCAGCGACGTGCCCAGATCTTTTTCGAAGACCATCACGCCCACCGAGATCACCCACGCGGCCAGCAGCGGAGCGAGGTCACGGGGACGCGGCAGGGTCATGCCCATCAGGTGTTTGCCGGCGCTGGTGAACAGACTGCGTTTGGCCACCAGGACCGCCGCGAAGAAGATCAGCAGCAGGATCTTGGAGAATTCGGCCGGCTGGATCGAGAAGCCGGGCAGCCGGATCCAGATCTTGGCGCCGTTCTGCTCGGACAGCGACCTGGGCAGCAACGCGGGTATGACCAGGAACACCAGACCGCTCAAACCACAGACGTAGCCGTAGCGGGCGAGCTGGCGATGGTCCTTGAGAAAGGTGATGACCAGCGCGAACGACACAACCCCGACCAGGGTCCACAGCATCTGCTGGTTGGCGCTGGGGTGACCGTGGCGGCCCACTTCCTTGTCGACCAGGTCGAGCCGATGGATCATCACCAGGCCCAGCCCGTTGAGCAGCGCGACCACCGGTAACAGCAGTGGATCGGTGAACGGGGCGAAGCGCCGGACAGCCAGGTGCGCGAAGATGAACAGCGTCAGAAACCCCAGCCCGTAGCTGAGCAGGTCCCAGTGCAGGCCACGCTCTTGATTCGCCTCGACGATCAGCAGCGCGGCCACCGTGATCACCGTGGCGAAAATCAGCAGCAGCAGCTCCGAGTTGCGCCGGGTCGGCAGCGGAGGAGTCACCGCAACCGGTGCGGGTAGTTCCGTCGTGGTCATGCCGCGGCCCGGCAGTCCACGCCTGGTGTCAGTCCGGGTTGAGGTGTTTCGGTCGATGCCGTCGGGGCAGGTGGCGGCGGTGTACTGCTGGTCTCGGTCGGCGGGGAGGTCTGGGTCGTCGACGGGCTCGTGCTGGACGTGGGGGTGGTCGTCGTCGTCGGGGTCTCGGATCCCGGGGTGGGGGCCGGGCTGGATTGGGGGGTTCCACTGCTGCGGGTCGACGGAGCCGACGGCTCGGTCGAGGAGGTTGGGCGCTGCGGCGGGCACAGCGGTAGCAGGCCTTCGGTGACCAATTTGCGCAACTGATTGCTGGCGTCGTTCTGCGTTCCGGACGGCATCCCGGCCTCGGCCTGCGCCCGTGAGGCCGGGCGCAGGTCGTTCAGCTTGAGCAGCTGACAGTCTGACGGTTTGCTGCCGGGGTTGACCTCGGTCAGTTCGTTTCGGGAATTCACGCAGGCCAACTTGTAGGTCTCGGTCAACAACCCCTGCACGCCCTGCATGATCGCGACCGTGCCGTTGTCGGCGGCGACGTAGTAGTAGCTGCGGATGATCGAGCGTCCGACGAACAGGCCGACCAGCAGCACCAGTAACGCGATCGTGCCCACCAGGAAGATGCGGCGCCGCGGCCAGCGCGGCTTCTTCGGCGGTTCTGCTTGCGGCGCAACACGTTTGGCGACTTCTTTGCGCGGCCGGATCGCCGATGCCCGGCCGGCCGCCGTGTTCGGCAGGGTCAGCTGGTCCTCGTCGCTGTCGCCGGACACCGCCCCGGCCAGTATCGGCTGGGTCTGGCCGAACTCGTCGTCGACGACGTCGGCGACCACGACGGTGACGTTGTCCGGTCCGCCGCCGCGCAGCGCCAGTTCGATCAGCCGATAGGCGCTCTCGGCGACGTCGGCGATCTGCAGGGCCTCGGCGATGGTCTCGTTGCTGACCGGGTCGGACAGCCCGTCCGAGCACAGCAGGTAGCGGTCGCCGGCGCGCGCTTCGCGCATCGTCAGCGTCGGTTCGACCTCGTGACCGGTCAACGCCCGCATGATCAACGACCGCTGCGGGTGGCTGTGCGCCTCCTCGGCGGTGATGCGACCCTCGTCGACCAGGGTCTGCACGAACGTGTCGTCCTTGGTGATCTGGGTCAATTCGCCGTCGCGGAACAGGTAGCCGCGTGAGTCGCCGATGTGTGCCAACCCGAGGCGGTCACCCGCGAACAGGATCGCGGTCAGGGTGGTCCCCATACCTTCGAGGTCGGGTTCCATCTCGACCTGTGCGGCGATGGCGGAATTGCCTTCGCGCACCGCGGCGTCGAGCTTGGCCAGCAGGTCGCCACCGGGTTCGTCGTCGTCGAGGTGGGCCAGCGCCCCGATCACCAATTGCGAGGCGACCTCGCCGGCGGCGTGACCACCCATGCCGTCGGCCAGGGCCAGCAGTCGCGCGCCCGCATAGACCGAGTCCTCGTTGTTGGCGCGTACCAGCCCGCGATCGCTGCGGGCGGCATAGCGCAGCACCAGGGTCACGAGCGCCACCCCCTGATCCCGGCTGCGCCGGCATCAGCGGCGTAAGCGCGGGTCACGGGCGCAGCTCGATCGCCGTTTTGCCGATCCGAACCGGCGTACCTATGGGAACTCGTACCGCAGTCGTCACCTTCGCCCTGTCAAGGTAAGTGCCGTTCGTCGAACCTAGATCTTCCACATACCATTCCGAACCGCGCTGAGACAGCCTGGCATGCCGAGTCGATGCGTAATCGTCAGTCAACACCAACGTGGAGTCGTCCGCGCGCCCGATCAACACCGGCTGCCCGCTGAGCGTGATCCGGGCGCCGGTCAGTGCGCCCTCGGTCACCACCAGATACCGCGCGGAGTCCCGGCGCTGCCGCGACGACAGCAAGCTGCCCCGCAAAGCCAGCCCGCGGCGGACCATGACCGCGCCCGTGGGCGCATAGATGTCCGTGCGCAGAATCCGCAATACCGACCAGATGAAAAGCCACAACAGCATCAAAAACCCGGCACGCGTCAGTTGCAGTACCAAACCCTGCATCTGGCGGTCCTTTCCGTCCCGGCGCTGCCCACCTCGCGCCCGTGCTGACGAGCACCTCGGCAAAGTCACGATACTGGGACGGTGGTCGACGCGGCGAGAGGCTCGACAGCTTTTGCGCCGGTGGGCTCAGTGGATGCGGACGATGATCTCGGAATGACCTAGCCGGATCACGTCGCCGTCAGCCAATTGCCACTCCTGTACCGGTGCGTTGTTGACGGTGGTGCCGTTGGTGGAGTTCAGGTCAGACAGCAACGCAACCTGGCCGTCCCAACGGATCTCCAGGTGCCGCCGTGACACTCCGGTGTCGGGCAACCGGAACTGGGCGTCCTGACCACGGCCGACGATGTTGGAACCGTCACGCAGCTGATAGGTGCGACCACTGCCGTCGTCGAGCTGCAGGGTGACCTGCGTCGCCACCGAGCCGTAGCCACCCTGCCCGTAGCCGCCGTAGCCGCCGCCCTGCCCGTAGTCGGGAGCCGGCGGCTGACCGTAGTCGGAACTCTGCTGCTGGCCGTAGCCACCTTGGTCGCCGTAGCCACCCTGGTCGCCGTAGCCACCCTGGTCGCCGTAGCCACCCTGGTCGCCGTAACCGCCCTGCTGCGGGGCGTAGCCGCCCGCAGCGGGCGAAGCTTCGGCGTACTGGGTGTAAGCACTCGGGTCGTAGTCCTGACGGCCGTAGCCGCCGCCCTGCTGGTAACCCTGATCCTGATAGCCGCCGCCCTGGTCGGGGTACGCCGATCGCTGCGGCTCGGGCGGGGCCTGCGGCGCACTCGGGGCGCCGTAGCCGGCGTCCTGGCGAGCCGGCTCGCGGCCGTAGTCGCCGTATTCTCCATAGCCGCCGCCCTGCGGTTGGCCGTAACCACCTTGCTGATAGCCCTGGTCCTGGCCGTAACCACCCTGCTGGCCGTAGCCGCCGCCGGGTGGGGCGGGCGGCGGAGCTTCGTGGGTCGGCGCGTACCCGCTCTGCCCCTGGTCGCCGTAGCCGCCCTGTTGTCCGTAGCCGCCCTGGTCGCCGTAGCCACCTTGCTGGCCGTAGCCGCCCTGGTCGCCGTAGCCGCCCTGCTGGCCGTACCCGCCTTGGTCGCCGTAGCCGCCCTGCTGGCCGTACCCGCCCTGCTGGCCGTACCCACCTTGGTCGCCGTACCCGCCCTGTTGGCCGTACCCGCCTTGTTGGCCGTAGCCACCTTGGTCGCCGTAGCCGCCCTGCTGGCCGTAGCCACCCTGCGGCGGGTAGCCCTGCTGGGGCGGGTAGCCGCCCTGATCCTGCGGGTAGCCGCCGCGCGGGTCCTCCTGCGGACGCCCGTAGCGGTCGTCGTAGTACTCGTCCCGCCCCTGCCCCTGACCGCGGTAGCTTGGATTGTCAGTCATCGGTCGTACTCCTGGTTCTGCGCCAAACGCATGATTTGATTGTGGCCGGGCGGAATCGGTAGCTGTCGGGCGGGGCTCGACGTCGGGGTTGACAGTGCCGCGGGCGCGGAACTGGCCTGTATGCAGGCTCGAGGAATGCTCGAACCGTACGACCACATCACCATACGTTTGCCACCCCTGTTCTTGGATGAAGTCAGCCAAGTACCGAGCAAAAGCGCTCGACGTGAGTTCCGGATCGGCGTCCAACTTCTCCGAGTCGTGCACACTGAGGGTAATGATGTATTCGTTGGGTGCCAAAAGGCGATTTCCCTGCAGCGACCGGACGCCGTCGGCGGCCTCGCGCCGAAGCATCGCTTCCACCTCTTGCGGGACGATCGAGCCGCCGAACACTCGGGCAAACGCGTCACCGACTGTCGCCTCGAGTTTGCGCTCGATGCGCTGAACCAGCCCTCGTTGGCTACCCATCGTTGCGCGCTCGCTTCACTAGGTCCCAGGAATTCTCGGCGGAGGGCAAACGACTCGGCCGCGTTTGTCATCGTATCGCCGATACCGCGACGCGGCGGTCACGGTGCGCGTCGCGAGGGTTACATCGATACCGACCGGAGACCTGGGCGCAGCGGTTGGGGTGCAGGGCCACTACAGTGATATGGTCCTCCGGTTGTTTCGGGCGAGTGGCGGAATGGCAGACGCGCTGGCTTCAGGTGCCAGTGTCCTTCGGGACGTGGGGGTTCAAGTCCCCCTTCGCCCACAGTTGTGATGAGTCGCGTCATCGGTTACAGATGAGTCGCGTGATGGGTTACAGATTCCCCGGCCATCGGCCGGGGTTTTTCTGTTGGTTGCGCCAGTAGTTGGTGTCGGGGTCGATGGTGTGGCTGCTCAGGACGTGGTGGCCGGTTTTGCTGAGGACTGTGACGGTGGTGGCGGTGACCAGGATGAGGACGGGTGTTGAGGCGTGGGTGCGGCCGATGCCCAGGTGGTGCAGGCGGCTGCGGTGGCGCAGGGTGAGTTTGCCGAATTGGTCGACGATGTCGTGGCGGATGCGGGACCGTGCCCCGGATTGGCCGGTGGGAGCGGCTTTGGGTCGGGCGAGGTAGGCCTGTTCGGGGGTGATCTGGCCGGGGTGGGCGCGGTGGCTGCGTTGGGTGTTGTAGAGGTGCGGAATTCATCGAGTGGGTTGCGAGCCAAGACGTGACGGTGCGTGCCGGGGGCCATCTCACGCAGCGTTTACTGTCAGGCGGTGGACCAGCACCTCAGCATCTTCCGGCCCTACGACCGTGACCCCACACACGAGGATCAACTAACCAGGGCCGCCTTGATCGTGATGCGGCTGGTCCCCCTTTGCCAAGAAGCATTTCTCGGCTTGGCCGACTGTCCGAGACTTTCAGCGCTCCCGCGCCCCCGATTCGATATGCAGACCGAATCGCTCGTTGCGCTCGACATCGAAGTGGAAGACCCCGTGGTCGATGAGTTGGTCAGTGTCTTCCTCGGCCCGCACGAAGACCTCGCCGCCGGAACCGACGAGCTCAACCTCGCTTCGCAACGACGCGCTCGTTATGACGGCGTAATCCAGTACGGCACCGCATTGGTAGTCGTCATCGAAAGCAAGCTCTACGCCAGCGCCAGCGAGCAGCAGGCTCTGGAGATCAACACGAAACAACTTGGTCATCAAGCGAAACGGTGGGTTCCGGTGCGGTGGCAGGACTTGCTCGACCGGTGGTGGAACCTCGTTGAACTCGGCGTGCTGGGTCCAGCGGAGGCTGCGGTCCTAAATGATTTTTTCGACAACGCCGAGATGAACTTCGGGGACCTGTTGCCCTACACCGATCTAGAACGTTGCGGCGATCATGCTGGCCGCCAACTGCGCCGTCTACGCACGATCCTTGAGACGGCGACCGGGTTCACTGCCGAGGTTCGCGATGTCGGCGGGCATGCGGGTGTGAAGTTTCCCCAGGATCAGGTCGTGGCCTTCGATCGGGTCAGTCTCTACATTGAAGGCGATAACGTTGTGCTCAGCGCCTGGCCGGCCGAGCTCGCCCCACAGTACAAGCGCGTCTATGCCCATCCCCATCGCGCCGAAGCGCTGATTGCGCTGACCGAGGAACCGGGCTGGCAGGTCCACGGCAACTTTCACCTCGCCTTCTGGCGCTCCAGCGGTCCGCAGCGCTGGTATCCCACGCGCCGCCTGCCTGGCTCCACCTATGTACGCCAATGGGTTGAAGACGTCTCCGATGGCCGAGCCGGTCGACGACCGCGAAAAGAACTCAATGACAGTCTGTTTCGGGGATGGCTCATCCAGCGCGGATACGCAGCCGACGCGGAGATGGGCAGCCTCGACGAGTGGTCCGACCGACTGCCGATGGAGAAGTTTGATGTCCGTCCGAGCATTCAGGTGACGCGGTCCTGGCAGTACACCGACGCCGTTGCGCGCGACAGCACCGGACAACTCACCGCTGAAGTGCGCGACGCTATCAACCGCCTGCTGTCCGCGCTGGATGAACCTCCGTTGCAAGACCTCACTCCGCCATATGCAAACTGAGGCCGAAAGCGGCACCCAATGCCGATACTGCGCAGACCTGGGCGACGGTCGTGCGGCGCGACTCGTCAGAAAGTTCGTCCCTCACCGGAGCGGCTGGCGGGTCCGTGTTCGCGACAACCCCCACCGACTTTCCAGCCAGGCGCGAGAAGTCAGTACTCGTCCGCGACGGCCTGCGCGATCAGCCGTATCCGGCCCATGTCCTTGGCGGGATCGCTGATCGTGGCCACCGGCGCGAGACTTGCGGAGCCCGCCCGGAACTGCGGACCTATCACCACGGTGAAGATGCCCGTCTGGGCGTCTCCGTGGACGGCGTGCCCGCTGACGTCGAAATGCTCCCCCTCGTATTCGAGGTGCGAAGGATCCGCATAGTCCAGCGAGAGGTAGACAGTCGGGCCGCCGTCGACGCCGAAGGCGCATTCATGGGTGTTGAACTCCGGTATGTCCCACGAAATCGCGTGCGCGGGACGCAACCGAGCCGCAGCGCGGCACGGGTCTGCTCCGGTGATCACGGTTCGGGGCACGGAACTCGCTGCCAGGGACGGTTTCTTGGCGTATTCGCGAAGTGCCACCTGCATCAGATCGTGCCCCAACGCGCAACCCTCGACCCGCGGGGGCGCCATCACTTGAGCCGTCAGCCGCACACTGCCGGGATAGGTGGCCGCCCACTCGCAGCTCGCGGACACCACCTGGTCGCGTGGGGGCATGTCGGGGCCGTCGAAGGCGTCGGCGACGGTGACGCCGGTGCCGTCGATCGTGGCGTGCCTGGCCCAGGCCGCCGGCTGGGGCAGCACGGCGGGACCGACCGCCAGCGAGATCGTCGCCTTGATGTCGTCAGCGTCCGCTCCGATGCGAGCCCGACACAGAATCGGTGACGTCGGCGCATCGATGGTCACCGTCCGTCCGGCCACCTCGTGTGCCGTGCCGTACAAGGCGCAGATGTCGATGGCGCGGGTCCGCTGAATGGTGCTCAGACGCTCGCGATCGGCGTCGTTGGTGGGTGCGACGATGCTGGTGTCTGTTGCACTGGCCCCAGGCGGATTCTGCGGTGCGTGCTCGGATGTGCACGCGCTCACCACAGCAGCCAGGGCGAGTAGCCCGGTGCCGAATCGACCGCGCCCTGCCACGGCCATGACAGTAGTCGTCCACGCGGCGTTCACCGCCCCATCTGCCGACAACCCGATCCAGCACGCCTACATTCTCTTCGGTACCTATCGAAGGAGTCGTCGCGTTGAACACCATCGATCCCGCCGCCACCGCATGGCTGCTGGCCAGCACCGCGCTCGTGCTGCTGATGACCCCCGGGCTGGCGATCTTCTACGGCGGGATGGTGCGCACCACCGGCGTGCTCAACATGATCATGATGAGCTTCATCTCCATCCCGCTGGTCACGGTGGCTTGGCTGCTGGTCGGGTACACGCTGGCGTTTTCCGACGGCGGCGGGCTCATCGGGGGGTTGGCGCACGCGGGAATGAGCGGGATCGGACCGCAGACGCTGCATGGAAAGGTCCCTGAACTCCTCTACGCGACGTTCCAGCTGACCTTCGCGATCATCACCGCCGCGCTGGTCAGCGGCGCCATCGCCGACCGCGCGAAATTCGTGGGCTGGCTGGTCTTCGTGCCGCTTTGGACGATCGCTGTGTATGCCGTTGTGGCGCACTGGGTTTGGGAACCCAGCGGTTGGTTGCTCAAGATGGGCGCACTCGACTACGCGGGCGGTCTGGTGGTCGAGATCGTCTCGGGTTCCTCCGCGCTCGCGCTCGCGCTGGTGCTGGGTCCGCGCATCGGTTTCAAGACCGAGGCCATGCGCCCGCACAACCTGCCGTTCGTGCTGCTCGGGGCCGGGCTGCTGTGGTTCGGCTGGTTCGGGTTCAACGCCGGCTCTGCCATGGCCGCCGACGGTGTCGCCTCCGCGATTTTCCTGAACACGCTGGTCGCCGGCTGTCTGGGCATGTTGGGCTGGCTGACCGTCGAACAGATCCGCGACGGCAAACCGACCACCTTCGGGGCCGCTTCCGGCGTGGTCGCCGGATTGGTGGCGATCACGCCGTCATGCGGCTACGTCAACGTACTGGGTGCCGCGGCCGTCGGACTGACCGCAGGAATCGTGTGCGCCTTCGCCATCACGGTCAAGTTCAAGCTGCACTACGACGATTCCCTGGACGTCGTGGGCGTGCACTTCGTCGGCGGCGTGGTCGGCGTGCTGCTGATCGGGCTGTTGGCCACCGCGGTGATGACGGGCCCGAATGGACTGTTCTACGGCGGCGGTCTGCGTCAACTCGGCAAGCAGTCGGTGGCGATGGTGGTGGTCGCGCTCTACGCGTTTACGGTGAGCTTCGTGCTGGCCAAACTGATCGACCGGGTCATCGGGTTCCGCGTCTCCCGCGAGGACGAGGTGAGTGGGGTCGACCTCAGTCAGCATGCCGAGACGGCGTACACCGAGGGCGTGCTGGGCCATCAGCAGATGCACCGCCCGCTGTTCGGTCAGCAAGACGCACCACGCTCGCAGCCCGAGGATGAGGAGGATCTCCGATGAGCCGGCAGGTGCAAGGCGGGGTGGTCCACGAGCTCCCAGCGGACCTGCGCGACGCGCTGACGGCCAACTCGGTGGCACTGGCCCTTTGGAACGACATCACACCGCTGGCGCGCAACGAGTTCATCTGCTGGGTCGAGGACGCCAAGCAGGACAAGACCCGCGAACGCCGCATCCGCCGGACTCAGGAGGAACTTGAGGAAGGCAAGCGCCGGCCGTGCTGCTGGCCGGGATGCAAGCACCGCGAGCGCAACGGCAAGTAGGCCCCGTTTCTTGCTGTGCTGACCGCCGTAGCGCGGCTGCCAATCCGTGCCGACCCGGCGTTGCTGGCGCGCGACCGACCCGGCTAGGGTGAGGTTAGGCGTACCTAATCCGGTGGATCCCTCACCTCCGGTTTAGGCGACGGCCCACAACGTCAACTTGGTTGGGGCAGTGCCGCGTCGATTTCGGTTGCCCGCCCGACCGAGACGACGCACGGGAGGATCTATGGGGGTTCTGACGACGTGACGGCTCCGATCTGGATGGCCTCACCGCCGGAAGTGCATTCGGCGTTGTTGTCCGCCGGGCCCGGTCCCGGCGCGCTGTTGGCCGCCGCGGGGGCGTGGCAGGAACTCGGCGCACAGTACGCCGCGGCAAGCGCCGAGCTGCTCGGGGTGTTGAGCGCGGTGCAGGCGGGGTCGTGGCAAGGGCCGTCCGCGGCGCAGTACGTCGCGGCGCACGCGCCCTATTTGGGTTGGCTCGTGCAGGCGCAGGCCAGAAGTGACGCCGCCGCGGCTCAGCACGAAGCCGCGGCTGCGGCGTACACCGCGGCACTGGCGATGATGCCCACGCTGCCCGAGTTGGCGGCCAACCACGTAGTGCACGGGGTGCTGGTCGCGACGAACTTCTTCGGGATCAACACCATCCCGATCGCGCTGAACGAGGCCGACTACGTGCGGATGTGGATCCAGGCCGCCACCACGATGGCTACCTACCAAACGCTGACGACGGCGGCGATGGCCGCGGTCCCGACGACGGCGCCGGCACCTCCGGTGGTGACGGCCGACGCGGCCACCGTCGCCGCCGAGCCCAGCCAACTCGCCGCCGCGGCGCCCGCCGCCGACGCCGGCAGCCAACTCAATCTCGCCGACCTCATCACCCAGCTGCTCAATTGGTACACCGGCTACGTTCAGGATTTGTTCGCGCCGATCGTCAACTTCCTGCAGGACCCGATCGGCAACAGCTTCCAGCTGATCACCGATTTCATGACCAATCCCGCACAGGCATTGGTGACCTGGGGCCCGTTCCTGTTCGCCGTCGCCTACCAGGTGTTCTCCTGGGTCGGGGCCTCCCTCACCTATCCCCAGCTGCTGCTGGACCCGCTGCTGGCCATCACGATGGGAGTGGTGATCGGGGTGGGCTATCAATACCTGCAGCAACTCCCCGCCGTCGTCGCCGAAGGAGGCGCGGCTGCTGTGGTGCCGGCGGTCACCGCCAGCCACTCCCCCGGCTCGCCGCTCGCGGCGCTCGCCCCGACGGTCGCGGGCCCGGCAACCGCGTCGGTCGCCTCGGCCGCGGCAAGTGCGGGTGCCGCGCCGGCTTCGGCGGCCCCGGCGGCAGCCGCGCCGGCGGTCCCCTATGCGGTGGCCAGCCTTGATCCCGGCGAAGGCTTTTCGCCGACCTTCCGGGACCGGACCGGGGTCAAGGCACCCGCTGAAGGGATCCCGGCCGCGGCCGCGGCGGTCTCGGCGCGGGACAAACGACGCGCCCGACGCCGCCGGGCAGCCACCATGCCCGAGCGCCAGTACGCCGACGAGTTCCTCGATTACGAACCCGAACCGCCGCAAGAGCCGTCGGTGGCGGCTTCGAGTCGGGGCGCCGGGGCGATGGGCTTCGGCGGCACCGTCGCCACAGGCGAGGCGGACGCGGCCGGACTATCGACTCTGCCCGCCGACGAGTTCGGCAGCGGCCCGGCGGTTCCGATGCTGCCCACTACCTGGGAACAGAATTAGTCTCGCGATTCAGTGCCGCGAATTCACCCATCCGACGACCTCGGCTGTGACGGGATCGGTGATGTCGTCGTACTCGGGATGCTTCTTGAGCACCGTGACCACCATCGAGCACACCGGCACGATGCGCTTGCCGTCGGTCCGGGTGGCTTGCAACGCCTCCTCGAGCAGGATGGTCGCCAGTCCCCTACCGCCGAATTGCGGATCGATTTCGGTGTGATGGAAGATGCGCTGATCGCCGCGGTCGGCGTAATCGGCGAAGCCGACTCGCTGGCCGGCGACCGCGATGTCGTACCTGTTGTCTTGGGGCGTGACGGTGACTTCCGCACCGGTCTTGTCGGTGGTCAAGAGCGCTCCTTCGGTTGTGGCAGCGGCCTGGGCAGCAGCCGGGTGGTGGGCATCGGCGGCGCCGGAAGGCGGGTGACCGATCCCCGGTATCCCTGTACGGCGCCGAAACGGTCTCCGGAACCGTCCTGGTCTTGCCAGAGCCGGCGGTAGCTGGCGATTTCGTCGTGGCTGCGTCCGACGAAGTTCCACCACATCACCAACTGTTCGCCGAACGGGGCACCGCCGAGTAGCAGCACCCGGGCCGGACGATCCGCCGTATTGCGCAAGAGCAGTTCGGCATGCCCAGGACTCTGATACCCCAGATCGGCCGTGGCCAAGCCGACTCCGCATACCTGCACATCGCCCCGGTCGCACAGCACCCCGTGTTCGAAGGTCGGATCGAGGTCGAGACGAAGCGAAGCGCATGGATCCAGATCGATCTGTGCGCCGACCAGCGGGCTGAAAGTGGTTGCCGGAGAACAGCTTCCGGCCAGCTCACCGAGAAAGACGCGCACCACTGCACCGGGCAGGGCGACGGGATCCGGGCGGTAGTGCGCGAAATCGCGGCCGGTGTCGCGGGCCGAATCGGGCAGTGCCACCCACAGCTGCGCGCCGTGCAGGACCGCGCCCGGGACGGACACCTCGGAGTGACAGATGCCCGCGCCCGCCGTCATCAAATTCAGTTCGCCGGGACGCACCATGGCATGCACGCCGGCGCTGTCGCGGTGCTCCACTTCCCCACTGAACAGCCAACTCACGGTTTGCAGACCGGTGTGCGGATGCGGTGGCACATCCATCCGGGCGGCCGTCGGACCGTAATGGTCGACGAAGCACCACGCCCCGATCAGGGAGCGCTGCCGTTGCGGAAGGGTGCGCTGTACCCGGATCGCGCGGGGTCCGCCCAGGGGCACCTCGCGGGGATGCAGTACCTCGACCGCGTCGTTCTGGACCTGCTCAGTGCCGCACACGACTTCGGCCGGCGCAGTGTCCAGGTTGCTCACCGCCGCGACCCTACTCGGGCTCTACCTGCCTGGCGGCTGCAAGGCCTTCATGGCAACTCGCATGATCGGCTCGGGAACCCGGTCCTTCAACGCCAGCGCTCGGTCTGCGGCGCGAGAACGCAGCGGGGTACCGCGACCGAAGAACTTGTTCAACGGGCCACCGCTCGGTTCGACGGTCACATGCAGTGGCGGGGCGTCGACATTGGCGCCCAGCGCGTTGGAGATGACCATCCGCTGAATCTCGCTCGTGCCTTCGAAGATGGTGTACAGCTTGGCATCTCGATACCACTTCTCCACCGGGTGATCGGTGATGTAGCCCCAGCCGCCCATCGTTTGAATGGCCCGCTCGGTGGCTTTGACCGCGACCTCGCTGGCGGCCAACTTCGACATCGAACCCTCGCCCCGCTCGAACGGCACCGAGTTGGCGGCCATCCACGACGCTCGCCACGTCAGCAGCCGGGCGGCATCGATCTGGGTTGCCAAGTCCGCCAACGGAAAAGCGATGCCCTGATGGTCGATGATGGGACCGCCGAACGCTTCCCGTTCGGTGGCGTAGGCGGTCGCGTATTCCAGTGCGGCGCGGGCGATCCCGATGGCTTGGGCCGCGACCATCGGGCGGGTCTGCTCGAAGGTGCCCATCGTCGCCGAACCGGACTTCTTCGCGCCGGCCACCACATCGCGGGCCTTGGCGAGTTTGTGTTCCAATTTGTCGTCGCCGCCAAGCAGGTTGGCACCCGGCACGCGCACACCGTCGAACTTCAACTCGGCGGTATGGGACGCCCGGCAACCCAGTTTGTCGAGTTTGCGCACCAGTTCCAGCCCCGGTGTGCCGCCGGGCACCACGAACAGCGCCTGGCCGCGATGACCGAGTTCTTCGTCGACCACCGCGTTGACCACGTGGACGTTGGCGATGCCGCCGTTACCGATCCACATCTTGTGGCCGTCGATGATCCAGTCGTCGCCGTCGCGACGGGCGCGGGTGCGCAGGTTGCGGACGTCGCTACCGCCTTCGGGTTCCGAGATCGCCAGTGCCGCGAGCTTGAGGTCGCCCGGCGTCCCGAAACACTCCGGGGCCCACTCCAGCATCTGTTCCGGTGAGGCGGCCTGCCCGATCGCCGAGAGTGCCAGCGCCGGCATCACGATGGCCAGGCCGATTCCCGCGCATCCCCAGAACAGCTCTTCCATGAACATCGGCAGCGAGATGCCGGTCGGGTCGCCGATCAGGTCGCGATAGAACAGCGGACTGTAGAAGCCGCGCTGTGCGGCCTCTTCCAGCACCGGCCATGGGAATTCCTGGCGCTGGTCGTACTCGAGGGCCACCGGCCGCACGCACTGCTCGGCGAATTCGTGGGTGCGCCGCGCCAGGTCGTGTTGAGCCGCGGTGGGGGTCAGGTCGAAGGTCATGGGATGCGCCTTTGGCTCAGCTGCCTCGGCCCGAGCGGGGCCACTGTCGATCCCCGTATACCCCGGGCCGGGTTCCGCAACCCGTCGAGTTCACCGACGGTCAGGCCGCCGTGCGTGGTCCCAGCCGTGCGGGAAGGTGCAACACCACCGCAGTGGTTGCGACGACGGCGTCCTCGCTGCGGGCCAGCAGTTCCGCGTTCTCGGGCACCTGTCGTGCATTGATATCGCCGGCGGCGATGCGGCGCAGCATGTCGTGAGCGGCCGCCAGCTGTTCGCGTTTGCGGTACTGGCCGCCGGGCAACTTGATACCCGCCCACACGCCGTACTCCTCCCGGTGTGCGATGGCCCGCTCCGCACAGAGTCGCTGCTGTGCCAGTGGGCACCGACGCAGGCATTGGATGCGCGCCTCGGTGGCCGAGCGCTCGTAGGCGCGCGCCTTGGCGGCGCCGTCGCCGCCGTCGTCATCGGGGTAGCCAAACCACAGTTCTGGGTTGGCCGAGCAGGGGTTCGCCATCTCATTCTCCTCCGGTGAGCCGAAACGTAGACGGAAGCGTATACACAAGCAGACGACTGCGACAAGAGAAACGTGATAAAAACGTATAAGCCCCGGCAAGCTGATGCGGCTGTGTAATATCCGGCGTATGCGCGGAGTCCGCCGTGAGCCGTGAGTCGGCCGGCGCGGCGATGCGCGCCCTGCGCGAGTCGCGGGACTTGTCACTGGCTGACCTCGCAGCCGCGACCGGCGTGAGCATCATGGGACTGAGCTACCTCGAACGGGGCGCCCGCAAACCGCACAAAAGCACAGTTCAAAAGGTCGAGAACGGTCTGGGCCTGCCGCCGGGCACTTACTCGCGACTCTTGGTGGCCGCCGATCCGGATGCCGAACTCGCGCGACTCGTCGCCGCGCAGCCGGCGGAACCGGGTCCCGCCCACCGCTCGAACGCCGTCGTCGTCGACCGGCACAGTGATACCGACGTGCTGGAGGGATACGCCGAAGCCCAGCTCGAAACCATCAGATCCGTCATCGATCGGCTGCCACCGACAGCATCAAACGAATATGAGACGTATATTCTGTCTGTGATCGCTCAATGCGTGAAGGCCGAGATGTTGGCCGCCAGTTCGTGGCGGGTGGCGTGCAATGCCGGCGCGGCGTCAACCGACCGACTGATGGAGCACCTGCAGGCGCTCGAGGCGACGCGAAGCGCACTGCTGGAGCGGATGCCGGGCAGCTTGAGCGCGCGGTTCGACAAAGCGTGCGCGCGCTCGTCGCTACCCGATCCCGTGATCGCCACGCTGATCGGTGTGAATGGCGACGAACTGTGGGATATCCGCAACCGAGGTGCCATACCCGCCGCGGCGCTGCCCCGGGTGCGAGAGTTCACCGAAGCGATGGAGTGCAGCGACCGCGCCGAGCACGATCAGCCCGGCCCGGACGGCGGGCGACCCAGTGAGTGAAACCGAACTCGAGGCGCTGACTCGCGCCCACCAGTTGTTCGCCGGCAGCCAGGGCCACCCGCCAGCCGAAAGCGGGTGGGCCGCCGACCCCGCGGGTTCCCGTCGACCGTTGAATTCGGTTGCAGGACAAAGTCATTACCGACGCGCGGCGACCCGCGCCCAGGCGGCATTGGTATCGGCGGCAAGTACGGACTCGGCATCGGCGGCCATCGTCGCCGGCGCCCACCGCGACCGGGCCGACGCCCACGCGCTCACCGGCGCCGTCCTCGACCAGGCCCGCGCCGATGCCGCGTCGACTCCGCTGACGCCGCTTGCTCAACGCGAGGCGGTGCGGCGCCGCGTCGCGCGGCTACGCGCTCAGCGCGCGCACGTCGCAAGCGCCCGGGCTCACTCGAGACGGCGCGCCGCGGCGTTGCGTGCGCTGCGCTATCGGATGACGCACCGCCGGGGGACGGGACTGCTGCCGGCAGCCAACGGACGGGCGGGCCTGGCGGTGCGGGCCGCTCTGTCCCGGCTGGGTCGGCCCTACGTCTGGGGCGCCACCGGCCCCGACCAATTCGACTGCTCGGGGCTGGTCCAGTGGGCTTACGCGCAGGCCGGAGTGCACCTCGACCGCACCACCTATCAGCAGATCAACGACGGCGTTCCGGTACCGCGGTCGCAGGTGCGCCCCGGGGACCTGGTGTTTCCGCACGCCGGTCACGTCCAGTTGGCGATCGGCAACAATCTGGTGGTCGAGGCCCCCTACTCGGGTGCTTCGGTCCGCATCAGCACCTTGGGCAGCAACGTCGCGATCCGGCGGCCACTGTGAGAACCGGCAGCCGCTGGGCGGGCCGGACAGGATGAGAAGGTTGGTGCCATGTCGGAACAAGCCGGAACTTCGGTAGCGGCCATCCAGCAACGGCAGGCCGCGCTGGCCCGCAGACACAGCGCGATCGCCGACGCCGACCGGGCGCTGGCCGAAGCCCTCGCCGGCGCTCATCAGGCCGCGCGTGACAGTGCGCTCCGACTCGAGGCGATCTCCGCCGAGATTGACCACGCCCTGCCGCCACATGCCGAGCTGGCCGTCGATACCCCGTTGGGTGCACGCGAGTTCGAGAGGTTCCTGGTGGCCAAACAGCGCGAGATCGCCGGGGTCGTGGCGGATGCAAGAGCGGTGAGCCGGGCGAAAACTGCTGTGCTGCAAGGATTGCGGGAGCGGTATTCCGGTTAGGGCAGACAGGGTGAATTGTCCCTGGCCCCATCTGGTGGGTACTGTCCGGCGGCATGGCGACCGAGCAGGATGTCTTCGACATCATGCGGTTGATCGCCGAGCGCACCGGCGACCCGACGGGTTGGCAGGCGGGTTTGACCTCGCAAGAGGTGGTCGACGTGGTCACCACGACGACGACCGGCCAACAACTCGACGCGATCCTGACCAAGATCCGTCAAAGCCATCCCGACTTGTTCGGTCCGGCACCGCAGGCTCCGCACGACCGCGCAGCGGGCGACGCCGCCAAGGCGATCGCCGATGCGGAAGCGGCCTTGGCGCACCAGAATTCGGCGAGTTCTCAGCTGGACCTGCAGGTGGTCTCGGCCATCCTCAACGCTCACCTGACAACCGTCGAGGGCAAAGCGGCGCTTGACCAGTTGCAGCGGGAGATAGAGACCGCCCTGGCGACACGGTCGGATCTGGATACCCCGGCCGGTGCCCGGGATTTCCAGCGCTACTTGATCGGCAAGCTCAGGGACATCCGCGCGGTGGTCGCGACCGCCGGTCTCGACGACACGTCCAAGTCGGCACTGATGGCCGCCTGGACCTCGCTGTACAACGCGTCGAAGGATAGCGGTCCCGCCCCCGACCAACGGCGGCCGGCAACCGTGGAACCCGCCAGTGGCGGTGGCCGAGCATCCGCGCCGGCGCAAACCGCGCCGGCAGCGGCCGCCACCGCATCGGATCCGCTGCTCGACTCGTTGTTGCCCGACGATCCCGCACTGTCCGAGGCACCGGCGCAGCAACCTGTGGCCGCCGCGATGCCGCCGACCTCCGCCACCCCGGCCGGTGCCACCCCGGGCAGTAGCGGCGGCATGCCGAGTTGGGGTGCACCCAGCGGGCTTTCGCTGCCCAGCCTGCCGGCCGGCGGTTCCGGACGGGACTCCCGATCCCTCGGCGACGATCTGTTCGACGACGAATCGGACCCGCGCGAACGTGAGCCGACCGACGACGACAAGCACGACGAGGATCACCAGGAGGAGACGCAACGCGAACCGGAGCCGGGTAAACCGGAACCGCTGCCGTCGGGCCCGACGACCGTCACCCTCCCTAACGGAGAGACGGTGACTGCCGCCAGCCCTCAACTCGCCGCGGCGATCAAAGCCGCCGCGAACGGCACCCAGATCGCCGACGCTTTCCAACAACAGGGCATGACCATCCCGCCGCCAGGTACCGCTGTCACCAATCCGCTGGACCCCGCACAGGTCAGTCCGGGTGACATCGGCATCTTCACCGACCGACACGCATTGGCCCTGGGCCGCAGCAAGGCGCTGCTCGACGGGCAGATCCAACAGATCTCCACCGTCAGCGGGCCGAGCTTCCTAGGCTGGGAACACCCGCCGACACCGGTGCTGGCGGC
Organism: Mycobacterium sp. NGS59; assembly: GCF_059812345.1. Lineage (NCBI taxonomy): Bacteria > Bacillati > Actinomycetota > Actinomycetes > Mycobacteriales > Mycobacteriaceae > Mycobacterium > Mycobacterium sp. NGS59. The sequence goes on along the minus strand of NZ_JCALCN010000006.1, from coordinate 35,518 downwards.
AGCACCGCCCACAATCCAGCCGCCGGCACCCACCCGGCCGGAGGCAATGCTGAGCGGTTAGCCGTGATTCGCAACAGGGAGTCCGGCGGTCGCAGCGCCGGCGTACGACAAGGAGACAGCAGATGGCCGATCGAATCCATGTGGTGCCGGCGCATTTACGCGAAGTCGCTGCCCGCCATCAACAGACCTCTGAACATCTGCGGACCATCCCGTCTACCCACGCCGCTATCCAGGAGAGCCTGGATTCGCTGGGCCCGGTGTTCAGTGAGCTCCGGGAGGCCGGCCGCGAACTGCTCGAAGCCAGGCGGCGGTGTTACGAGCAGCAGGCCGACGACCACGCCGACATCGCGGAGCACCTCGTGACATCGGCGGCGATGTGGGAGCGGCACGAACACGAGGCGGCGGGCCGGCTCGGCGGCGTCGTCGACGGGGACAGCTGAGGTCCAGCAGAATCCATGACCGACGCCAATCCCGCCTTCGACACCGTGCACCCCAGTGGGCACATCCTGGTCCGATCCTGTCGCGGCGGATACCTGCACAGCGTCGCGTTGAGCGAATCGGCGATGGAGGCGGACGCCCACGCCCTGGCCGAGGGGATTCTGCTGACCGCCGATGTGTCGTGCCTCAAAGCGTTGCTAGAGGTGCGCGACGAGATCATCGCCGCCGGCCACACTCCCTCCGCGGAGGTTCCCACGACCGGTGACCTCGACATGGCGATCGAACGACTGTTGGCGCATCGGTTGCGCCGACGACAGGCGACCAGTTAGAGCAACCAGGTCCTGGCGCTGTCGGGATCCGGTGCGATGTCGACCGGCGGCTCAATCGGGTTGGGGCCGAACAACTCTCGCGCTCGACTCAGCAACGCACGCACCTCGTCGAGTTGCTGCTGCAACCCGGAATCGGCCATGGCAGTAGGCTACTCAGGTCACGCGAACCGCACAATTCACCACGGTTACGCGAGAGGTCTGCACAACGGGAACGGACGCTGCGCGGTAAACCGTTACCCTTACCCGGTGGGAATCTTCGGTCGGGTGACGGCGCGCCAGCGCCTGCGTAAGGCAACCGAAGAGTCGCTCTCGATCCCGACTTTCAGCGCGCCGCTCGATTGTTCCCCATGGGTGACCGGCGGCTTGTGGCCCGCCGAACTGTCGCTCACCAGACCCGAAACCGCAACGCTCGCAAAATATCTGAGAGCCGACCTGCACCGGATTGCGACGACCGCCAACGACGAGCTCAAAGCCATCGGTCAAGCCGGCATGGCATATTCCGCGCGGCGCGCCGCCGAGGCCCGGGTGATCGACGAGGCCCGTGCGCGGGCGGTGCGACGAGTCGAGTCGACACTGCGTCAGCTGCGCGAGACGACGGCACGCGCCGCCGCCCGTCCGGACCTGGACAAGACCCAGATCCTGCCCGCCGTGCGGGACGAGCCACCTGAAGTCGACAACCGGGAAACGCAATTGCTGCCGGCGGTGCGAGACGATCCGCCGGCTACAGACATGGACAAGACCCAGGTCTTACCCGCGGTTCGGGAGGCTCCGCAGGCCGCCGACGGCGAACAGCGGTTGCGGCTTCTGCTGGCCTTCGTGGCACGGCAGGAACCGCGGTTGAACTGGGCGGTCGGCGAGCACACCGACGGCACGACGGTGCTGGTCACCGATCTCGCGCACGGATGGGTTCCACCTGGCATCGCCATCCCGGATGGTGTGCGGCTGCTCGAACCCGGTCACCGGACCGGTAAAGCATCGGAGTTGCTGGGTAGCACGAAGCGGGAGGTGAGCTACGCGCCCGGCGACTCGTCGAAACTCTCCGCGGACACCCGCGGCACCGCAACATCGCCGCACCCGCGGGAACTGCCGGCGGTCGCAGACCTGGGCTGGGAACTGGGCGTCGCCACCCACTGGCGCGAAGGGCTGCCGCGGATGGTGAACACGCTGGCCAAGGCCGTCGCCGCCGGAGCCGGCGTCGTCGACCAAGAACTCGATTTGCTACGCGTGCACCTCGACACCTGCCGCTACCGGGTGCTGGCCCAGTATCCGGACGTCGAACCCGCCCTGCTGCTCAACTGCATGCTGCTGGCCGCCACCGAAAGCAGCGTCACCGGTGACACCATTTCGGCGAACTACCACTTCGCCTGGTTTCAGAAACTGCAGGACCTGACGCCCGCCGAACTGCCTGAATCCTGAATTGACGCTGGTCGGGGCCGTCGACATACTGTCCTGGTGTCGGGGTCGGGTCGTCGCGGCGAACTCGGTGACCGAAGTGTCAGCGGTGGTCTCGGTGCCGAAGACGACGAGGCCCTCGTCGAATCGGTGCTGCGTGAACTGAGCGAGGCCGCTGACAAGTGGGAAGCGCTGGTCGCGCAGGCCGAGACCGTCACCTACAGCGTCGACCTGGGCGACGTCTTCGCTGTGGCGAATTCGGACGGACGTTTGCTCGAGCTGAGGTTGCACCCCGAGGTGATGGCCGGCTATGCGCACAGCGAACTGGCCGACCGACTGAACCTCGCGATCGCAGCGCTGCGCGAAGAGGCCGAGACCGAGAACCAGGCACGGTACGGCCGCCTGCAGTGACGGCGGCGACGGTACGCCAAGACGGATCAGTACCGACCGCCGGAAGGAGAATGAACAGTGCCGCTCAACCTGTCCAACCGGGACCAGAATTCGGGACACCTGTTCTACAACCGGCGCCTGCGGGCGGCCATCACCCGGTTCTCCGTGCGGATGAAGCACGACGACCGCAAACAGCAAGCCGCGGTCGTGCTGTCGGTCGTGCTCGTCCTGCTCGGCGTCGGTTGGATGGCCCTGCTGCACGTCATGAAACCCGCCGGACTCGTCGCCGCCGCAGCCGTGATCGGAAACCGGGACACCGGGGCGATCTACGCCAAGATCAACGGCCGCCTCTATCCCGCGTTGAATCTGACCTCGGCCCGACTGGCGGTCGGCAACGCCGCCGCACCCACCTGGGTGACCGCGACGGAGATCGCCAAGTACCCGACCGGGCCGATGATCGGGCTACCGGGATTGCCGGACAGCCTGCCCGTGACGGCCGGTGCCGTCTCGGCGTGGACGGTCTGCGACACCGTGCAATCCGGCGCAGCCGCGCGCGGCAGCGCGACTCCCCCGACGGTCACCGCCATCGCCGGCACACTGGCCCCGCTGGGCAGGGCCGCGGCGATGGGTCCGGCGCAGGCCGTCCTGGCGACCCACAAGGGCGCGACCTATGTGATCTGGGGCGGCCAACGGTCCCGAATCGACCTGGCCGACCGATCGGTGACGTTCAACCTGGGCCTTGATCCCGGGGTGACCTATCCGGTCGAGATCTCCGGCGCACTGTTCGACGCCATGCCGTCGACGGAACCGCTGGTGCTGCCCTCGATCCCGGAAGCGGGTGCCGCCTCGCGGTGGTTGTCCGGGGCGAAGGTGGGAAGCGTCCTGGAATCGCGCGACGCCGGCGGAGCCGTCACGGGCTTCTATGTGCTGCTGCCGGACGGCGTGCAGAAGATCACCGGATTCGTCGCCGACCTGCTGCGCACCGGCGACTCGCAGGGATCCACGTCGCCGATCCTGGTCGCCCCGGACAAGCTGATCCAGATCCCGGTCGTCGACGTCCTCAACGTCGACTACTACCCGTCGGGCAAGTTCAACTTCGTTGACACGGCAGCGAATCCGGTGACATGTGTCGGCTGGGAGAAACAGGCGAGCGACCCGCAGGCGCGTATCACGATCTACACCGGTCGGGGTCTGCCGGTACCGGCCGGTCTGGACTCCCGCCTGGTGCACCTGGTGCGTGACGACCGCACCCCCGACTCGACCGAGGCACATCAGACGTTGATGATGCCGGGCGCTGCGAACTTCGTGGCCACGACGAGCGGCGTCGCAACCGCGGGCAGCCGGGAAAGCCTGTATTGGCTGTCGCCCCAAGGCGTCCGGTACGGCATCCAATCCGACCAACGGACCGTGCAGGCGCTGGGACTGGACCCTCGACTGGCGGTGCAGGCCCCCTGGCCGCTGATACGGACCTTCGCGCCCGGGCCGGCGATCAGTCGCGATGCAGCTCTCGTCGCCCGCGACGCCGTACCTGCAGGTGGTGTACTCGCACCGCTTCCCGACTCCAGCGAAGCCGGGGGTTAGCCATGTCCAAACGAGGGTTCGTCCGCGGAAAGCGCACGCCCCCACCGAATATCCCGCCGGTGCGGGTGGCGGTGGCCGCGCCGTTGGCTTTGCCCGAGCGCGAGCCACGCAACATCCTGCTGATGATCGCACTGCCGGCGCTGCTGGTCGGGATCGTCGGCACCCTGGTGGTGATGTACGCATCCGGTGTCCGGTCGCTGCAGTCGGGGTTCTTCCCGATGATCGGTCTGGTCGGATTCGGCGCGCTGATGTTCGGCGGGCGCTTCGGACGCGGCCGCCGGATCAGTTGGGGGGAACAGGAAAAGCAGCGGCGAAGCTATTTGCGCCAACTCGACGAAGACCGCGAAGAAGTGCAGCGCGCGGCCGGAGAGCAACGGCGCGGCCAATTGTTCGTGCACGGCGATCCCCAGCACCTCGACACGGTGATCGGCGGTCCGCGCATGTGGGAACGCCGTCCCAGCGACCCGGACTTCCTCGATGTCCGGCTGGGCATCGGCGTACAACAGGCCAGCGAATCAGCGGTCTCGTTGCAGTGGCCGGACGTCCCGGTCGGGGAAGAACTCGAACCCGTAACCGGCGGCGCACTACGGGATTTCATCCTGGAGCAGAGCAAGATCCGGGGCATCGGCAAGGTGCTGAACCTGCGTTCCAAACCGGGGTTCAGTTTCGTCGCCGACGATCCCGGGGACCTGCACGATCTGGCGCGCGCCTTGCTGTGCTCGCTGGCGGTCTATCACAGCCCGCACGACGTCAAACTGATGGTGGTCACCCGTCATCCCGAGCTGTGGCACTGGCTGGTGTGGCTGCCGCACAACCAGCACGACGAGATGTTCGACGCCTGCGGACTGCGCCGGTTGGTGTTCGCGTCGCCGATGGAATTGGAAGAAGCCCTCGATGCCGAGCTGCACCGTAAGGGCCGCGGGCCGTGGACGCCGCCGGTCGGAAGCAGTCCGACCTCCATGCCGTCGCCGATCGAGTCGACGACCGGGCCGTCGTTGGGGCCGCACTGGGTGATCGTGGACGACAATGTCGGCACCCCCGAGCAATGGGAAGGTGTCACCGGACAGAAGGGCATGGCCGGCATCACCGTGCTGCGGCTGGCGACGCGGGTCGGAGTCGGCGTCGGGTTTACCGAAGCCGAACAACGGTTTTCGTTACGCGACGGCAGGATCATCCACCGGGATACGTTCTACGCCGCGGCCGACGTGCTCGCCGACAGTACCGCCAGCCGGTACGCCCGTGCCTTGGCCCGCTGGTCACCGATGAGTCCGGGTGACCTGTCCGAGACCGACAGCCAGGGCGGAGAACTGTTGCGCGCCTTGGGCATCACCGATCCGCGAGAACTCGACGTCGACAGGCTGTGGGCGGAGAGCCGGGGCCGCGGCGATCCGAAGTGGGCGATGGTGCCCGTCGGCGTCAAGCAGGGCGGGGAGTTGCAATTCGTCATCCTGCGCGCCAAGGACTTCGGCGGCTACGGCTTCCACTCGGTGGTGATCGGCACGTCCGGATCGGGTAAGTCCGAATACTTCCTGTCGTTGTGCAGCGGCATCGCGCTGACCCACTCACCGGACACCTTCGTCGTGATCTTCGTCGACATGAAGTTCGAGTCGGCGGCCCAGGACCTGCAAGGGTTTCCGCACGTCGCCGGGTCGCTGTCCAACCTGGGCAAGGACGATCGTCACCTCGCCGAACGGATGCGCAAAGCCATCAACGGTGAGATCGCCCGTCGTTACCGGCTTTTCAAGGACGCCGGCGCACGGGACGCCAACGAGTACGAGGAAATGCGCCTCGCCGGGCGTGACCTGGAGCCGGTGCCGATCCTGCTGGTGATCATCGACGAGTACCTGGAGTTGTTCATCCACCACCCGGAATGGATCGACTTGGTGATCCACATCGGGCAGGAAGGCCGCGGCTGTAACGTCTTCTTCACCCTCGGTGGGCAGCGGTTGGATCTGTCGTCGTTGAGTAAAGTCAAGAGCAACATCGCTTTTCGGGTCGCGTTACGCGCGGAGACCGCCGAGGATTCTCGCGACGTGATCGGCAGCGACGCCGCGTTGCATCTGCCGTCGCAGGAAAACGGTTACGGCTTACTGAAAGTCGGCCCGCGCGACTTGGAACAGTTCCGCTGCTTCTACGTATCGGCCCCGTTCGTGGTGCCCAAGCGGGTGGTCGACGTGAACACGACCGTGGCTATGAGCTTTTCCCAGCCGCGGGCATATTCCGCGGCGTATCAACCCCTCAGTGAGGCCGACAGCGGCGCGTTGGCCGTCGCCGACGAACCCGACGAGCCGGACGAATTCCTGTTCCACGCCGATGGTTTCCGTAAGAAGAAACTCGTCGACGTGATCCGCGAGTCGCTGGTGTCGCATCCAGCCCGCCCGCCCCACCAAATCTGGCTGCCGCCACTGGAAGTCAGCGAGACCGTCGACACGCTGGTGGCACGCTGGCGCGGGCGGCGATGGGACGTGGCCTACGGCCAGAACGCCGGGCTGGTGTTCCCGATCGGCATCGTGGACATTCCCGAGGAACACGCCCAACGGGTGCACGCGATCAACGTGGAAATGGACAACGTCATGGTCGTGGCGACCGCCCAGCGGGGCAAGTCCACCACGTTGATGACGCTGATGACGTCCGCGGCGCTGATGTATCGGCCCGAGCGGGTGACGTTCTTCTGCATCGGGGCCTCGCTGTTCCCGGTCGAGTCGCTGCCGCACGTGGCATCGGTAGTCAGCCCGACCGACGGCGAAGGAGTGTCCCGGACCATCGCGTCCATCGAGGGACTGATCCTGGCACGCGAAGCCTCGTTCAAGAGGTACCAGATCGACATCTCCGAATTCCGGGAGCGGCGCTTCGGGTTCGACGGCGATACCGTCGCCGGGGCCACCAACACCGACCCCGAGGACAAGTTCGGCGACGTCTTCCTCGTCATCGACAACTTCAGTGACCTCTACGACAAGGACAGCGCGATGGGTGAGCGGGCCATCGCGATAGCTCGCCAAGGGCTGTCCTACGGCGTGCACATCATGACCACGGCGACGGCGTGGCTGGTGGGTCAAAAGCAGCAACTGGTCAATGTCTCCAATGCCCGCATTCAGCTGCGGCTGAGCAACCCCGACGAAACTCAGATGGGCGAGGGATTCGAGCGGAAGAAGGCCGCCCGCAACACGTTGGACCGGCCGGGCTTCGGACTGACCCGCGACGCCCACGAACTGTTGATCGGCGTGCCGGAAGTCATCGGCGCCGCCGGGGCGCGGGTGGCGACCCGCGACATCGGGCCGCTCATCGCGCAGCTGACCGGTGCCGGGCGGGTGGAGAGCCTGGCGCGTCTACCCGACCGTATTCCGCTGATCGAGGTGGCCGAGGTGTTCGCCGCCACCGCCGGACATGCCGATCCGCTCAACATCCCGTTCGGCATCGGCGAGACTGCCCTGCAGCCCGCGGTGCTGCCCGCCCGGGTGGTGCCCAACCTGCTGGTGGTAGGTCGTCAATCATGCGGCAAGACAACGACATTGGCCGCGATCGGGCAGATGATCGTTCGACGGTGCACACCCGAGCAGGCACAGATCACCATCATCGATCCGAAGACGTCGCTGATCGGCAAGATCCAGGGTGACCACGTACGCGCCTACGCCTATACCTCCGAGGACATCGACACGGCGCTCGCTGAACTGGCGCAGTCGCTGCGTGATCGGCTGCCGCCGTCGGGATTGAGCCAGGAGGAGTTGCTGAGCCGACGCACCTGGGACGGACCGCACCATTTCGTCTTGATCGACGACGAGCAGGAACTGCGGCCGCACGGCGTCATCGGCAAACCCGCCGCGACCGCGCCGCTGTGGGGATTGATCGAACGCGCCCGCGAGATCGGCCTGCATGTCATCGCGTCCCGGTTGCCCGGCAACTGGGCGGGCGTGTCGGTCACCAGCCCGTTCCTGCAGAAGATGACGGGCTCGAGGGCTCCGACGCTGTTCATGGACAACGACCCGGCGGCGGTGAAGGTGTTCGGCAGGACCAGCGCGAAACAACTGCCGCCCGGGCGGGGTCTGTTGGTGACCAGCGACGGCGTCATGGAAGGAGTGCTGGTCGGTGAGCCGCACAGGTGAATCGACAGGGCCGGGGAGTCAACCTAGACTCAGCGCAACTTCTCGCCGGATGCGAGCAATCTAGGAGGCGGATATGGGTGGTGGCCTGTTCGGGATGGTGCCGGGCGCGGTGGACTTGTCGGCTGCGGCCGAGGCCGGGATCAGCGAGGAGATGGCCGCTACCACGGCTGCCGGATCGGCCGCGCTGACCGGGGTGATGCCGATGGCCACCGACGCCGACTCGATCGAGTTCGCCGCCGCTCTCAATGCCGCCGGCGCCGCCTACCTCGCGACCGCGGGCGAGCACGTTGGGCAACGGGCCGCCTTCTCCGGCGCGCAGGGCCTGGCATCGACCACCGCCGTCGCCGCCGAGGGGGCCAGCGCGGGCGCCGTCGGGCTCTAGGCAGCATGGGCGACCCCCGGTGGACAGGTCCGCCCGAAGTCGTAGCGGCGATCTTCGAGGCTGGATCCCCTGCGTCGACACTCGCCAACAACGTCGTGTGGGTTACCGAGACCGCGAACGGCGAGCTGTCGGCGGGCCTTTCGGAGATCAACACGCTGGTCACCGCCGCGCAGTGGCAGGGCGTGGGATCCGTCGCGTCTACGGTGGCCGCCACCGGCCTCAACGCCGGGTTGCAGACGCTGGTGGGCTGGACAGCGGAGAAGATCACCGTGACCCAGGCCGCGGTCGAGGCTTTCATGCTGGCGCGGTCCTCGGTGATCCCCTCGGTGCTCTCGCAGACCAATCGCGACGAGTGGACCGTGCTGAATGCCACCAATTTCTTCGGTCAGAACACCCCGGGGATCGTCGAGCGCGACACCGAGTACTTCGGTGAGCACTGGCCGCACAACTCGAGCGTGGGCTGGACGTATTCGGCGGCGCTGACCGGTCTGATTGCGACGCTGGCCGTCCCGCCGCCGGTCGCGCCGATGGGTGCGTCACCCGCTGCGCCGGCGACGGCCGCGCAAGCGGTCGCCCAGGCTGTGGCCCAGACCGGCATGCACAACGCGGTCCAGGCATCGACGCAGGTCGCGGGGCAGACGGCTTCTGCGCCCGGACAGTCGACCGGTCAGCTCAGTTCGCTCATGCAGGAACCGATGCAGATGGTGTCGAGCATGACCGCGCCGCTGAAGGATCTGGCGCAGGCTCCGATGCAGGCGATGCAAGGGTTCACCAGCATGCCGATGAGCATGATGCAGGGCTTCGGGGGCATGTTCCCCTCGACGGGGGCGCCGAATGCGGCGGTCGCCGCCGCCGAACCGGTGGTAATGGCCGGCGGTGCGGCCTCGGCGGGTGGCGGCGGTGCGGGTGGCGGCGGCTTTCCCGGTGCCGGTTTGACGAGCTATACCCGTCCCACCAGCAGCTTCGAGCCCGAAGCTGGTAGGCCGACCAGCCTGCGCGCCGGGATGTTGAACGCCGCCGAGGTCCGCGGACCCACGGCGTCAGGCGGCATGGGCGGCGCACCGATGCCGATGACCCCGGCCGGGATGCTGGCGCGTGGCCCGGCGTCGGACAAGGACGACGTGACGCGCGCTCGCGTCGTCGTCGACGGTGACCGGGGATCCCGGTAGCCCAGGCATCATCGCCGAGCGTGTAGCCACTGCGAAATTCAGCGCCGAAACTCGCAGTGGTTACACGCTCGCGAAACAGATCAAGACGCGCCCGCGGGCGCTCATCGCCCGGGACGCTTGCTGGATGGCCCCGGCTCTCTTCGCGCCCAAGGGCGCTCATCGCCCGGGGCCGGGCGGCCCGGCGAACGCCTGCGCGATCCCCAGCCAGCGCTGCGCGTCCTCCCCCACCGCCGCCACGTCCAACGAGCCCAACGGCCGCCGCTGGGTCACCAGGAAGCAGAAGTCTTCGGCCGATCCGGTGACGCGCTGTGCCGCGTCGGCCGGTCCCCACGACCAGGTGTCACCGCCGGGCGCACGCAGCTCGACGTAGAACGGCTCGGCCGGCGGAGTCAGGTTGTTGACGGCGTAGGCGTAGTCACGCGCCCGCACCCCGATGTGGGCGATCGAGCGCAGCCGGTCGGTGGCCGGCCGGGTGACACCCAGGGTGTCGGCGACGTCGAGCCCGTGCGCCCAGGTCTCCATCAGCCGGGCGGTGGCCATCGACGTGGCACTCATCGGCGGCCCGAACCAGGGCAGCTTGCGGCCGTCGGGAACCGTCAGCAGCGCCTCGTGCAGACGGCCGCGGGTGTCGCGCCAGTCGGCGAGCAGATCGGAAGCTGGCATCACGGCCAGCTCCTCGGCTCCCGCGTCGACGAACCCGAGCGGGTCGGTCGCCGCGCCGGCCAGCACCTCGGCGAACCCGGCCTCGTCGGTGATCGAGAGCAACGACACCCGATCGGTCCACAGCAGATGTCCGATCTGGTGCGCGATGGTCCAGCCCGGCGCAGGTGTCGGCTCCGCCCAGCGCTCCGGCGCAAGCGGCGCCACCAGGGCGTCGAGCTCGTCGCTCTCGGCCCGCAGATCGACGACGAACGGACCTGGACCTGCCATAAGTTCCTCCTCGACTAACTGCCGACGGTCGCGCGTCGCCGACCGACAACACTGTGCACCAGCAGCCCGACCAGATAAACCGCCGAGCCGCACAACACGAACGTGGGGGCATGCCCGTCGTCGGGGATGAACGTCGCCGCCACCGTCACAGCAAAGATGAACGACACCCAGAACAGGGCGTCCTGCACGGCGAACACGTGGCCGCGCAACGCGTCGTCGACGTCGATCTGCATGGCTGAGTCGGCGCACAGCTTGACCACCTGTCCGGCCACTCCGAGTAGGAACCCGCACGTCACCATGACCGGCAACACCAACGTGGCACCCGCCAACTGGATGACCGCCGCCGCTACCAGCGCGGTGTTGGCCGTCGCGTAACGACCCCACCGCCGCACCAGAGCCGGGGTCAGCACGTTGGACAGGAACGCGCCCAAGCCGGTGGCGGCGAAGAACAACAGCGCGGTCCCGAGGCCTTCGGTGTCGGCGTCTTTCATGTGGTGGACCAGCAGCAGGATCACCAGCGAGTTGATGCCGACGACCATTCTGTGCGCGGCCAACCCGGACAGGGCGGCGGCGACCGTCGGGCGCTGGAAGACGGTCCGGACACCGTGCAGCCAGCCGGTGACCACCGCATAGACGGCCGACCCGTGGATCGCGCGCTTGGTGTCGTCGGGTCCGAGCACCCCCGGCGCGAACCGCCGGGACAGCAGCAACGCCAGCGACACCGGGATCAGCGCGGTGTAGATGACCACCGCAGACCCTTCATCTCCGGCACCGCCGAGCCAACTGAGCAAGAACATGAAGTTGGCCCCCAGGAAAGCCGCCACGGCGCCCGACGCGGTGGCCACCGAGTTCATCGTGACCACCCGCTCGCGCGGCACCACGTGCGGCAGCGACGCCGACAGGCAGGCCGCCACGAACCGGGCCAGACCGTTGGCCAGCAGCGCGGTACACAACAGCACCAGATCGCTGGCGCGCACGGCCAGAATCGTGCCGATCGCAACGATGAAGCACAGCCGCGCAGTGTTAGCGCCGATGAGCACCAGCCGTCGGTCCCAGCGGTCCATCAGCGCACCCGCGAACGGCCCCAGCAACGAATACGGCAGGAACAGCACGGCGAAGGCACGTGCGATCGCCATCGGATCGGCGGCCCGGTCCGGGTTGAACAGCAACGCGCCGGCCAGGCCCGCCTGGAACAGGCCGTCGCCGAACTGACTTGCCATGCGCAACTGCAGAAGTCGCCAGAAGTCGGGCAGCGCGCGCACCGACCGCCACAGTTCGACGGGCGCGCTTGCCTGCAACCGGCTGCGATTCACTGAACCCACTTCCACAAGCGGCAACGGACGGCCTGGCGCCGTCTCAATACAGTACAAATCTTCGCCGGGCACGGTTGTTTGCACCGGTGAAGCCACTGCGGGTGCGATGATGTTGTGGTGGCTCAGTACGAAGACCCCGACGACTCGGTCGCTCCGGCTGCCCAGCGGGTCCGCGCGGGTACCTTGCTGCTGGCCAACACCGATTTGTTGGAGCCGACTTTCCGCCGCAGCGTCATTTACATCGTCGAGCACAACGAGGGCGGCACCCTCGGGGTGGTGCTCAACCGGTCCAGCGAGACGGCGGTGTACAACGTGTTGCCGCAGTGGGCCAAACTCGCCGCCAAGCCTAAGACGATGTTCATCGGTGGGCCGGTGAAGCGTGACGCCGCGCTGTGTCTGGCGGTGCTGCGCATCGGCGCCGAACCCGACGGCGTGCCGGGCCTGCGCCATGTGGCCGGCCGCATGGTGATGGTCGATCTGGACGCCGAACCGGACCTGATAGCACCCGCGGTCGAAGGGGTGCGCATCTTTGCGGGCTACTCCGGCTGGACCATCGGCCAACTCGAAGGCGAAATCGAGCGCGACGACTGGATTGTGTTGTCGGCGTTGCCATCTGATGTTCTCGTGCCGCCCCGGGCTGATCTCTGGGGCCAGGTGTTACGCCGCCAGCCGTTGCCGCTTTCGTTGCTGGCCACCCATCCGATCGACCTCAGCCGCAACTGAGTCGCGGCGCTCGCCCTCAGACCGAGTCGCAGGACAGCGCGCACCCACCGCAGCTACCGGTGCAGCCGGCCTCGGCGGTGACCTCACTACGTAACGCATAGCGCGCGCTCTGCACCGAACCGGTGGCCAGGGTGCCCAGCGCGCCGGCGACACAGATGATCACCACCACCAGCGCGGTATGCGGAGATGCCGCCAGCGCCACCACTCCCCCGGCGGCGAGCATCACCGCGGCCGCCAGCTGGGTCGGCGCCATCGCCCGCAACGCCAACTGGGTGGGGTCCGCCGTGGACGGGTGGCTCAGCGACCAGATCCCGAACGCGGCAGCCGCTACCGCCGCACACACGCAGAGCACGCCCGCGATAAGCATGCGCTCACAATACGATCCCGCCGATGTGCCCGCGCGGCGGGCTTCGTCGCGGGGTCAGCGCGACGGGGCGACGTTGACCAACGGCGGGAGCGACTGCACCCCTCGCGCGGGTGCCTGCGCTGCGGGTGCCTGCGGTGCCGGGGCGGTCGGTACAGCGACGGGCGCTGCGGGAGCCTGCGCTGCCGGTGCCTGCGGTGCCGCTGCCTGTGCTGCGGGTGCCTGCGCTGCGGGTGCCTGCGCTGCGGGTGCCGGGGCGGCCGCCCCCGGCGCTGTCACCCGAAAGCCGCTGATGATCGCATCGGTCGCGGGCCCGTCGCTGACCGCCTGCGACGCGGCGGTGGTCACCGACATCGACACCAGATACCGCTCGGACCCCGAGGTGGCGATGACGTGGCGACGCGAGGTGTTGAGCGTCATGTCGTTCTCTCGATAAGTGCCTTCGATGACGCCCGACGGGAAGTTGCCGAGGTTGGCCTGCGAGGCATTGGTCGTCTGCCAGGCCAGCAACCGCTGGCTGTCGACGAATCCGTGCGAGATCGCTTCCACGGGGTCGAAATCACCGACCAGCTTGTAGACCACCACCTGCGCGTTCGACGTGTACACGCTGTTGCCGCCGACCCGGTCGGCGATCACCACGAACGCGTCGGGCACGTTGGGGTCGGGTACCTGAGTCCAGCGCGGCGGCATCGGCACGGTGATGTCGAGCGCCTTGAACCCGAGCGGACGCTGCGCTTCGAGTTTGACGCCTTTGCTTTCCAGATATTCGCGCAGTGTCCCGGTCACGGCCGGCGTACCCGAGGCCGGCGCCGGCGCCGCGGCCGGAGCCGGAGCCGCGACGGGCGCTTGTGCCGGGACCGCGACGGGCGCTTGTGCCGGAACCGCGACGGGAGCCGGGACCGCGACGGGCGCTTGCGCCGGAACCGCGACGGGAGCCGGAACCGCGACGGGCCCCTGCGCCGGAGCCGGAGCGAACCGGTTGCTGTTGACGCCCCCCGGGAACACGGCGCCGGGTGTGGTCGCCTGCTGCGTCGGGACCTGGCCCGGCACGACCGGCTGAGGGACCAGCGGCTCGGCCGAGGCCGTCCCACCGGCAACCATCACGACGCCCAAGACGCCGGCGGCCATACCACCTGCGAACGTTCGCCAGGTGCGTGCGATCTGAATCATTTCGCCTCGGTCCCTCCGCGGTAGCGCGGGCGTTGGTGCGTGTCGAAGCCCGCCACGAGCCTGAATGTAACCACTGGCCAAGAGCACCGACCATGCCCGCAACACACCTGGGATGAACCTCTGATCGGCGTGCAACGCAACCGAGACCAACCCGTGGCCGCCCAATCGGGCGCCGGTCTGCGCGACCCGCCCTTATACCCTGTTGGGCGTGACCGAATCGCCGCCCGCCGCATCCGTCGACCCGCCCGGCGCCAACGACGCCGACGCGCCGCGGTACCGCTACACCGCCGAGCTTGCGGCCGGGCTCGAACGCACCTGGCAGGACAACTGGGCCAGCTGGGGGACGTTCCATGTGCCCAACCCGGTCGGCGCGCTGGCACCTGCCGACGGTGCGGGCGTGCCCGACGACAAACTCTTCGTGCAGGACATGTTTCCCTACCCGTCGGGGGATGGGCTGCACGTCGGCCACCCGCTGGGCTACATCGCCACCGACGTCTACGCCCGCTACTACCGGATGCGCGGACGTAATGTGTTGCACGCGTTGGGTTTCGACGCGTTCGGATTGCCGGCCGAGCAATACGCGGTGCAGACCGGCACCCACCCACGCACCCGGACCGAAGCCAACGTGGTGAACTTCCGGCGACAGTTGGGTCGGCTGGGACTCGGTCACGACAGTCGGCGCAGCTTCTCCACCACCGATGTCGAGTTCTACAAGTGGACGCAGTGGATCTTCCTGCAGATCTATAACGCCTGGTTCGACTCCGCTGCCGACAAGGCCCGCCCGATCGCAGACCTGATCGCCGAATACGATTCCGGGGCAAGGAGTCTGGCGGACGGCCGCGATTGGGCGACGCTGTCGGCGGGGGAGCGGTCCGACGTGATCGACGGTCACCGGCTGGTTTATCGCTCCGACTCGCTGGTCAACTGGTGCCCTGGCCTGGGCACGGTACTGGCCAACGAGGAGGTCACCGCCGACGGCCGCAGCGACCGCGGCAACTTCCCGGTATTCCGGAAACGGTTGCGGCAGTGGAACATGCGGATCACCGCCTATTCCGACCGGTTGCTCGACGACCTGGATTCCCTGGACTGGCCCGAGAAGGTCAAGACCATGCAGCGCAACTGGATCGGACGCTCGACCGGTGCGGCGGCGCTGTTCTCGGCGACCGGAGCCGACGGGACCGTACGCGACATCGAGGTCTTCACCACCCGGCCCGACACCCTGTTCGGTGCCACCTATCTGGTGTTGGCCCCCGAGCACGACCTGGTCGACGCGCTGGTCGCACCGGTCTGGCCGGACGGCACCGACAGAACCTGGACGTACGGCGCCCCGACACCCGTCGAGGCCGTCGCGTCCTACCGGCGCGCCATCGCGGCCAAGTCCGACCTTGAGCGCCAGGAGAGCCGGGAGAAGACAGGCGTCTTCCTCGGCGCCTACGCCGTCAACCCGGCCAACGACCGGCCGGTGCCGGTCTTCATCGCCGACTACGTGCTGGCCGGATACGGGACCGGAGCGATCATGGCCGTGCCAGGCCACGACCAGCGAGACTGGGACTTCGCCCGCGCCATGGGTCTGCCGATCGTCGAAGTCATTGCCGGCGGCGACATTTCGCAAGCAGCGCATTCCGGCGACGGCGTCCTGGTCAACTCCGACTACCTGGACGGGCTCAGCGTCGATGAGGCCAAACAGGCCATTACCGCCCGCCTGGAATCCGAGGGACGGGGCCGCGCGCGCGTCGAATTCAAGCTTCGTGATTGGCTTTTCGCGCGGCAGCGGTATTGGGGCGAGCCGTTCCCGATCGTCTTCGACCGCGACGGGCGCCCGCACGCACTTGACGAAGCCTCGCTGCCCGTCGAACTGCCCGACGTGCCGGACTATTCGCCGGTGCTGTTCGACCCTGACGATGCCGACAGCGAACCGTCGCCGCCGTTGGCGAAGGCCACCGAATGGGTGCACGTCGAGCTGGATCTCGGTGACGGCCTGCAGCCCTACACGCGCGACACCAACGTGATGCCGCAATGGGCCGCCAGCTCCTGGTATGAGCTGCGCTACACCGACCCGCTCAACGCGGATCGGTTCTGCGACAAGGAGAACGAGGCCTACTGGATGGGTCCTCGTCCGGCCGAGCACGGTCCCGGCGACCCCGGCGGGGTGGACCTCTACGTCGGTGGCGCCGAGCACGCGGTGCTGCACCTGCTGTATTGCCGTTTCTGGCACAAGGTGCTGTACGACCTGGGCCACGTCAGTTCTCGTGAGCCCTACCGCCGCCTGGTCAACCAGGGCTACATCCAGGCCTTCGCCTACACCGATGCGCGCGGGTCCTACGTGCCGGCCGCCGAGGTCATCGAACGGGACGGCAGGTTCTGCTATCCCGGGCCGGACGGCGAGATCGAGGTTTTCCAGGAGTTCGGCAAAATCGGTAAGAGCCTGAAGAACTCGGTGTCGCCCGACGAGATCTGCGACGCCTACGGCGCCGACACCCTGCGGGTGTACGAGATGTCGATGGGTCCGCTGGAAGCGTCGCGCCCGTGGGCCACCAAGGATGTCGTCGGCGCGCACCGGTTCCTGCAGCGCGTCTGGCGGTTGGTGATCGATGAGGACACCGGCGAAGTGCGGGTGGTGGACGGCGAATTGGACGCCGAGACGCTGCGCGCGCTGCACCGCACCATCGCCGGAGTGTCCGACGACTATGCGGCCCTGCGCAACAACACCGCCGCCGCCAAGCTGATCGAGTACACCAACCACCTGACCAAAGCCCACCGCGACGGGGTTCCGCGCGCCGCCGTCGAACCGCTGGTGCTGATGCTGGCGCCGCTGGCCCCGCACCTGGCCGAGGAGTTGTGGTCACGGCTGGGTCACTCAGAATCGTTGGCGCACGGCCCTTTCCCGGCCGTCGACCCGGCCTATCTGGTCGACGACACCGTCGAGTACCCGGTGCAGGTCAACGGCAAGGTGCGCGGCCGGGTGCTGGTGGCCGCCGACGCGGACAAGGAAGCGGTGCAGGCCGCGGCCCTGGGCGACGAGAAGGTGCAGGCATTCCTGGCCGGTGCCGCGCCACGCAAGGTGATCGTGGTGCCCGGCCGGATGGTCAATCTGGTGGTTTGAGAAGCCGTCGCGTCAACGCTGCCGGATCACCACTTCGTGGACATGACCGTCCCGAGGCGTAGCCACCACGTTGGCCACCACCTCGGCGACGGTTTCCGGCCGCAGGAACTTCGCCGGGTCGTACTCACCGCCCTCGTAGGCGACGAGCTCGCGTTGCATGTCGGTGTCGACACGACCGGGATAAACGGAGGTGACCGTCAGCGACGGCTCGTCGGCGCGTAACGAGTCGGCGAAAGCCCTCAGAGCGAACTTGCTGGCCGAATAGGCGGCCATGCCGGACGAGACGTTGCGCCCCGAACCGGAGTTGATGAACACCACCTGCCCGCGCGTCGCCTGCAGCGCAGGCAACAGCGTCAACGTAAGGGCCACCGCCCCGAACACATTGACGCTGAAGGTGGCGCGCCACTCATCGACGTGTGACTCCCCGACGTGACCCGGGACGGATACCCCGGCGTTGTGCACCAGCACGTCGAGTTCATCGATGACTTCGCAGCTGGCCTCGATCGAGTCGGTATCGGCCAGATCCAACGGAAAGGTGGTCGCGCCCAACCGTTCGGCGACCTCGTCCAGGCGTCGCGACGGCCGGCCTGCCAACAGCAGCGTATGGGTGGGCGCCAACGCCGCAGCGATGGCCGAGCCGATGCCGCCGCTGGCGCCGGTGATCAGTGCGGTGGGCACGCCGTCGTACTCAGTTGGGCAACGGCGAAGCCGCTGCCGTCCCGGTGGTGCTGGCGGCCGGTTCACCGGAGGCGAGCCGGTCCAGCGGCGCCAACGCCTTCATCAGGACCTCCAGGTCGGAGTGGGGGAGTTGGCTGAGCATCGCGGCCAGCGAGGCGTGCCGGCTGGCCAAAGACTCGGCGTGCACCGCCCGGCCCTGTGGGGTGATATCGACCAACACGGCCCGCAGATCGGACGGGTCACGTGAGCGCTTCACCAGACCGACCTTCTCCAGCCGGCGAATGGCGACCGTCGTGGTGGGCGTCCGCACCCGTTCGTGCGCGGCCAAATCCGTCATCCGGATGGGTCCGCGGTCGAGCAGGGTGATCAGTATCGAAAGCTGTGCCAGGGTGAGGTCGCTGGCGACCGCACCCGTGGTCGGGTCGCCGCGACGCAGGATCGCCGACAGCTTGGATAGCGATCGGTGCAGCCCCTCTGCCAGGTCCGCCAGCTCCGGGGACGTGGGTTCGCTGTCCGACATAAACCGGCAGTCTAACCCGACCCGCGCGGGGCGGAAGAGCCTGTCTGGGATGGTGCGCCTGCCCTGCTCAAAGCCCCTCGACGAGGAGTTGCTGGTGTCGCTGCGTCCCGGCGGCCGGGCGTGCTGGTCCCGGGGGTGCCGAACTCCGCAGATTTGCCGTGATCGGAAAAACCCTCGGCGTCCGGTCGAGCGGAGCAGGATCGTTCAGAGCACCAACGCTGCCGACTGGGGGATCGCTTCTACCTCTACCAAGACCGGCAGGACTACGTCCGCATCCACGTGGTCGGTGCCCGGTGGGAACACTCCGCGACGGCACAGTTCGGCGACCATCGTCCTGGCCATCAACTCAGATCGCCGCAGGCACGCGGCTCGCGCGGATTCCGGGTCGCGCCGGTGCATGGCGGCATGCTCGTCTTCGTAGAACGGCAGCAGGTCGTCTTGACTGTGTTGATAGGTCATCCAGAACACGCGGGGGATCAAATTCTGCGAAGCGCGGATGGTGGCGTGCAGGCGAGGCCCGGCGTACTCGTCGTTGACCGTGCGCCGGTAATCGCCGGCGCGTTCGGCGAAGGTCCGGGAGTCCCGCGCCGTCCGCAGCGACCGCAACAGCGCATCGAGTTCGGTCAGGATGCGGGGAGTGGGATTGGCGGCGGCCCGGCCGGAGGCGATGCCATTGAGCAGGCCGTCAAGTTCGTGGTGCTCGTACACGGTGGCCTCGTCGAACCGTTCGACGAACGCGCCGCGGTGATAGCGCGTCGACACGACGCCGTCGTGCTCGAGCTGGACCAGTGCCTCCTGGATCGGAACCCGGCTGATACCCAGGCCGTGCGCGATCTCGTTGCGATCGACTCGATCGCCGCTGCGCAGTTTCCCGGTCAATACCAAGTTGAGAACGTGAGTGACAACCTGGTCCTTTTCTTTGATCCCGTACCGTTTGGGCATTCATTCGCCATTTCTTCCGGCCCCCCGAAAGGCCATTGCGCGGCAAGTTTCTCACAGCTCGAGGCTTACGAAGAAATGAATTTGAAATGAAACGCGAACTAGCTACGTTCGCTGTCGCGCCATCGGCACAGCGCCTCGGCGTCGGTGAGGTCGTAGTCCGGACCGTTGACGCCCACCGTGAGCAGCGTGACGCCGAGTCCGCTGAGCGCCTCGGCGTTGGGGATCACCTCCTCCCCGCTGCCCGCTGACGCCGAGCGTTCGATGCTGGCCGGGTCCCGCCCGACGGTCTCGCAGTGCTTGGCCAGCACGGCCGCCTTGCCGGGGAACTCGTCGGCGTCGGCGAAGCTGTGCCAGATGTCGGCGTGCTCGGCGACCAGGCGCAGGGTCTTGCGTTCGCCGCCGCCGCCGATCAGGACGGGGATGTCGCGGGTGGGTGCCGGGTTGAGCTTGGCCAGCCGGGACTTGATCCGGGGGAGTGCGTCGGCCAGGTCGTCGAGTCGGCTGCCCGCGGTGCCGAATTCGTAGCCGTACTCGTCGTAGTCCTTCTGCTTCCATCCCGAGCCGATGCCCAGGATGAGGCGACCGTCGGAGATGTGGTCGACGGTGCGGGACATGTCGGCCAGCAGTTCGGGGTTGCGGTAGGAATTGCAGGTCACCAGCGCGCCGATCTGGATGCGCGACGTCTGCTCGGCCCAAGCCGCGAGCATCGTCCAGCATTCGAAGTGGGCGCCGTCCGGGTCGCCGTAGAGCGGGAAGAAGTGGTCCCAGTTGAACGCCACGTCGACACCGATGTCTTCGCAGCGGCGCACCGCGTCGCGGATCTGCTGGTATTGCGGTGCGTGTTGGGGCTGCAGCTGCACGCCGATGCGGACGGGAAAGTCGGGAAGCACGGGGGAGGTCATAGTGACCACCGTATGCCTCAGCGAGCGTCGACGACTGTGCGGACGAGGTCGATCAGCGCGCGCGGTTGGTCGCTCTGCACCGAGTGGCCCGAGTTCTGCACGACGTGTGCCGCGCGGAAATGCTTTGCGCGCCTTTGTAGTTCGGCGACATCGTCGTCGTTGACGAAACCCGACGTGCCACCCCGCACCAGAGTGACCGGGGCGGTCAATTCGTCGACGTCGTCCCACAGGGCGCCGAACTCGGGGAATTTCCGGATGCTGTCGTAACGCCACGTCCAGTTGCCGTTGTCCAGCCGGCGGGAGTTGTGAAACACCCCGCGCCGCAACGCCTTCACTTCGCGGTGCGGAGCCGCGGCGACGGTGAGATCGAGCATGGCCTGGAAGCTGGGAAACTCCCGTTCGCCGGCCATCAACTCCACGGTGCCGCGCTGCTCCTTGGTCATCTCCGAGTGCCGCGCCAGTGCCGACGGGGTGACGTCGATCAGCACGAGTTCGTCGACCAGCTCCGGCGCCAGCGCGCCGAGCCGGATGCCGGTCAGCCCGCCCAGCGACATACCCACCACGAATTGCGCGCCCGGGGCCAGCTCGCGCAGCACGGGCGCCAGGGTGTCGGCGTTGTTCTGCGGCGAGTAGTCGCCGTCCTCCCGCCACGCGGAATGCCCGTGGCCGGGAAGGTCCACCGCCAGCGCGGGTTCGCCGAGGCCGACAATCACCGTGTCCCAGGTGTGCGCGTTCTGCCCGCCGCCGTGCAGGAAGATCACCCGCGGGTCCGAGCCGCCCCAGCGCAGCGCGCTGATCTGGCCGGCGTCCACCCGTTCGACGTGGGGGAGGGGACCGGTGACGCCGGCTTGTTCGGCGTTCTCGGGCAGCAGGTCGAACTCGGAGAGCCCAGCCAGGTCGTCGTCAGCGGTGTCGGTCACGCCTCGCACTTTACGAGGCGAGCCCGGCAAGTCACGCTAGCGTGACGCTCGGCGCCGGATGTCACGCTAGCGTGACGCTCGACGCACCGCGCACCGCGCACCGCGTAAAGGCTCAGCCCTCGATGATGAACTCTTCGAGCTGCGCGCGCGCGACGTCGTCGGGCAGCTGCTCGGGCGGGCTCTTCATCAGGTACGCCGACGCCGGGATCACCGGGCCGCCGATGCCGCGGTCCTTGGCGATCTTCGCCGCACGCACCGCGTCGATGATGACGCCGGCCGAGTTCGGCGAGTCCCACACCTCGAGCTTGTACTCCAGGTTCAGCGGCACGTCGCCGAAGGCGCGGCCTTCCAGGCGCACGTAGGCCCACTTGCGATCGTCCAGCCAGCCGACGTGGTCGGACGGCCCGATGTGGACGTCCTTGGAGTTGAACTCACGCTGGACGTTGGAGGTCACCGCCTGGGTCTTGGAGATCTTCTTGGACTCCAGGCGCTCGCGCTCCAGCATGTTCAGGAAGTCCATGTTGCCGCCGACGTTGAGCTGCATGGTGCGGTCCAGTTGCACGCCGCGGTCCTCGAACAGCTTGGCCATCACGCGGTGGGTGATGGTGGCACCGACCTGGCTCTTGATGTCGTCTCCGACGATCGGCACGCCGGCGTCGGCGAACTTCTTGGCCCACACCGGGTCCGAGGCGATGAACACCGGCAGCGCGTTGACGAACGCGACACCGGCGTCGATCGCGCACTGCGCGTAGAACTTGTCGGCCTCTTCCGAACCCACCGGCAGGTAGGAGACCAGCACGTCGACCTCGGCGTCCTTGAGCACCTGGACGACGTCCACCGGCTCGGAATCGGACAGCTCGATGGTGTCGGCGTAGTACTTGCCGATGCCGTCCAGCGTCGGTCCGCGCTGCACCAGCACATTGGTGGGGGCGACGTCGGCGATCTTGATGGTGTTGTTCTCCGAGGCGAAGATCGCGTCGGACAGGTCGAAGCCGACCTTCTTCGCGTCGACGTCGAACGCGGCCACGAACTTGACGTCGCGGACGTGGTACGGACCGAACCGTACGTGCATCAAGCCGGGGACCGTGGATGTGTCGTCGGCGTTGTAGTAATACTCAACGCCCTGCACCAGCGAGGACGCGCAGTTGCCGACGCCGACAATGGCGACTCGTACCTCGGACGCCTGCGGCGCGTTCTGCTCACTCATCTGGCGTTCTCCTAACCTCGTAACTCTGATGTCCAACCGGTTTGTCCAAATTCGAACGGGTGAATCACGTCTGTTCGACGTGATTGGGCGCCGCCCGTTCCGCGGCGATGAGCTCGTTGAGCCACTTGACTTCACGCTCACTTGACTCGAGCCCGAGCTGATGCAGTTGACGGGTGTAGCGATCGAACGAGCTGCTGGCCCGCGCCACTGCTTCGCGCAGACCTTCCCGACGCTCTTCGACCTGACGGCGGCGGCCCTCCAGAATGCGCATCCGCGCTTCGGCCGGAGTGCGGTTGAAAAAAGCCAGGTGCACCCCGAAGCCATCGTCGGTGTAGTTGTGCGGCCCGGTGTCGGCGACCAGTTCGCCGAAACGCTGGCGGCCCTTGTCGGTGAGTTGATAGACGCGACGGGCGCGCCGCACCGGCGTCCCGGCCGGGGCCGCATTCTCGGCGATCAACCCGTCGGCCTGCATGCGCCGCAGCGCGGGGTACAGCGAGCCGTAGGAGAAGGCGCGGAAGGCGCCGAGTAGGCCGGTCAGCCGCTTGCGCAGCTCGTAGCCGTGCATGGGGGACTCGATCAGCAGGCCCAGAATGGCCAATTCCAGCATCGAGTCACCTCCTTTTGCATGGCTGATTAGAACGATTTGACGCCTCGCGTCATCGTATCGTCCCGATATATTAGCGACAACACCACCGGGTGTTGGTGCGCCGTTGGTCACAGCCGACACGCGCCTCAGCCCCCGGCGTAACTGACCTTCCTAGGGGTGCCGTCGGCGGCCAACTGGATGGAGCCGCCGCCGTAGTCGCTGGACACGTGGATGGAAAGCGCCAGCGCACCCGGTGTGGTGGGATCCTTCGCCGGCTCGACGATCAGGTACATGGACTTGACGTCTTGCGGTTTGATACCGACGGTTTCCGGCGCCCCACGCAGCACCCCCACCACGGCCTTGATGTCGAATTTGCCCAGGTCGACCAGTGCGGTGTCGGTGCTGCTGTTGCGGGCCGAACTGGTGGGGTCACCCCAGCCGCCGCGGTAGGTGTAGTCCAGTACGCGGCGCTCGTCGGTGGGGTCCTCGCGGTCGATCGACGCGTAGGTGGGGTAGATCACGAAGCGATAGCCGTTGGTGTCACCGAACCGCTTGCGGGTCTGCTCCAGCAGGCCGGTCAGTCCGCCCAGGGAGTGCAGTTGCCGGGGTGGCGTCAGTACCACCGCGCCGATGCCGTCGGATTTGGCGCCCGGATCCGAGGTGAAGTCCAGCGGGGAGGTGGTGTTGCCGTACAGACCCCAACCGATCGCGATGCCGAACAGCACCGACACCCCCAGCGCGGCCAGCGACAGGCCCAACCCGTCGCGCTTCACGCGGGGCCGCTTCGGTGCCGGCGGCTGCGGGGCGGGAGCGCTCTCGGCGGCCTGCAGATCCACCACCAAGTCGCGCAGGTCCCCGAGTGTCACCGCCGAGGTCGCCAGGCTGACCCGGTCGCGGTGCTCTTCCATGGAGAGCTCGCCGTCACTGAGGGCGTTGTCCAGGATCCGACACGTCTGTTGTCGATCCCTGTCCTTGGCTCGGGTTGTCGTTGACCCTGCTCGACCGACTTTCGCCACGGGGACGATCGTAGAAGTCGAGACGCGCTCGATCACCAGCACCCGCAACAGCCTTGGCTGCATATCGGTGCGGGGGATCGCGACGTACTCTGGTCAGCGTGCGATTGCAGCGACAGGTGGTGGAATACGCGCTTCGGCGGCGCTCACTGCTGGCCGAGGTCTACTCGGGACGCACCGGGGTGTCCGAAGTCTGCGACGCCAACCCTTATTTGCTGCGTGCGGCGAAGTTTCACGGGAAACAAAGCCAGGTGATGTGCCCGATCTGCCGAAAGGAGCAGCTCACCCTGGTGTCCTGGGTGTTCGGCGAGCATCTGGGTGCAGTCTCCGGCTCGGCACGCACCGCCGAGGAGTTGGTACTTCTGGCCACGCGGTTCTCCGAGTTTGCTGTGCACGTGGTCGAGGTGTGCCGCACCTGCAGCTGGAATCACCTGGTGAAGTCGTACGTGCTCGGTGCGCCACGCCCGGCGCAGCCGCCGCGAAAGTCCGGTGGCACACGGACGGCGCGCAACGGCGCCCGCACGGCCAGTGAATAGCGAAGGGCGCCATCACCAGTCGTCCAGCGACACCCCGGACGAGTCGACGGCGCAGAGCGGGCGGCATTCCAGCACTCCGGTGCCTCCCGACGACCGATTGACCACGGTGATACCGGCGGTGCCCGGCGAGCGCCCGTCCCGGCACGTCGATCCCGTCGACGAGGTCAAGGCGGCCCTCGACAGTCCGCCGCCCGAACGCGACCACCTCGACCAGGTCAAGGCGGCGTTGGACGCCCCGTC
Source organism: Mycobacterium sp. NGS59 (assembly GCF_059812345.1). Taxonomy (NCBI): domain Bacteria; kingdom Bacillati; phylum Actinomycetota; class Actinomycetes; order Mycobacteriales; family Mycobacteriaceae; genus Mycobacterium; species Mycobacterium sp. NGS59. Next base: position 10,590 of record NZ_JCALCN010000006.1, on the reverse strand, counting down.
GCCGCGGCCCCGGCGGGACCAGCTGAGCGGCGGACCGCGCCGTGCCGGCGGACCCCCGCCGTCGGGTCCGACGGCGCCCTCGGGCGCGCGGGCGCACCGGTCGAAGCCGACGTGGACCGAGCAGATCAACTGGCGCTGGGTGAAGCGCTCGCTGTATCTGAGCGCGGCGGTGCTGATCCTGCTGCCGATCGTCACCTTCACGATGGCCTACTTCATCGTCGACGTGCCGCGGCCGGGCGACATCCGCACCAACCAGGTCTCCACGATCCTGGCCAGTGACGGTACCGAGATCGCCAGAATCGTTCCGCCCGAAGGCAACCGGGTGGACGTCAACCTCAACCAGGTCCCGGTGCACGTGCGCCAGGCGGTGATCGCCGCCGAGGATCGCGGCTTCTACTCCAACCCCGGGTTTTCCTTCAGCGGGTTCGCCAGGGCGGCCAAGAACAACCTGTTCGGCGGCGACCTGCAGGGTGGTTCCACGATCACCCAGCAGTACGTCAAGAACGCTCTGGTCGGTTCGGCGCAACACGGGCTCAGTGGCGTGATGCGCAAGGCCAAGGAACTGGTCATCGCGACCAAGATGGCGGGGGAGTGGTCGAAAGACGATGTGCTGCAGGCGTATCTGAACATCATCTATTTCGGTCGGGGGGCCTACGGAATCTCGGCGGCGTCCAAGGCCTACTTCGACAAACCGGTCGAGCAGCTGTCGGTGTCCGAGGGCGCGCTGCTGGCCGCGCTGATCCGGCGGCCCTCCACCCTGGACCCCGCCGTGGACCCCGACGGCGCGTTGGCGCGCTGGAACTGGGTGCTGGACGGCATGGTCGAGACCAACGCGCTGTCCTCGGATGACCGCGCGAAACAGGTGTTCCCGCCGACTGTGCCACCCGAACAGGCACGGGCGGCCAACCAGACCACCGGACCGAACGGGCTCATCGAACGGCAGGTCACCAGGGAACTGATGGAGCTGTTCAACATCGACGAACAGACCCTCAACACCCAAGGCCTGCAGGTGACGACCACGATCGACCCGGTGGCGCAGCAGGCCGCCGAGAAGGCGGTCTCGAAGTATCTCGACGGCCAGGACCCGGACATGCGGTCCGCGGTGGTGTCGATCGATCCGCGCAGCGGGGCGGTCAAGGCCTACTACGGCGGATCCAACGCCCAGGGCTTCGATTTCGCCCAGGCGGGCCTGCAGACCGGGTCGTCGTTCAAGGTGTTCGCCTTGGTCGCCGCACTCGAGCAGGGCATCGGTCTGGGCTACCAGGTGGACAGTTCGCCGTTGACCGTCGACGGCATCAAGATCGGCAACGTCGAAGGCGAGAGTTGCGGGACCTGCAACCTGGCCGAGGCGCTGAAGATGTCGCTGAACACCTCGTACTACCGGCTGATGCTCAAGCTCAAGGGCGGGCCCCAGGCCGTCGCCGACGCGGCGCATCAGGCCGGCGTCGCCGACAGCTTCCCGGGTGTGGCGCACACACTGTCCGAGGACGGCAAGGGTGGTCCACCCAACAACGGAATCGTGTTGGGGCAGTATCAAACTCGGGTCATCGACATGGCCTCGGCGTACGCCACTCTGGCCGCCTCGGGTATCTACCACCGGCCGCACTTCGTGCAGAAGGTGGTGAACGCCGAGGGGCAGGTCCTCTTCGACGCCGGCACCGCCGAGGACAGCGGCAACCAGCGCATACCCAAGGCGGTGGCCGACAACGTCACCGCGGCCATGCAACCGATCGCCGGCTATTCGCGTGGCCACAACCTGGCCGGGGGGCGGGCCTCGGCGGCCAAGACCGGAACCACCCAGTTGGGTGACACCACCTCCAACAAAGACGCCTGGATGGTCGGTTACACCCCGTCGCTGTCCACCGCCGTCTGGGTCGGCACCGTCAAGGGCGACGAGCCGCTGGTGACTGCCTCGGGCGGCGCGGTCTACGGGTCGGGTCTGCCGTCGGACATCTGGAAGTCGACGATGGACGGCGCCCTGAAGGGCACCCAGAACGAGACCTTCCCCAAGCCTTCGGAGATCGGCGGTTACGCCGGCGTGCCCGCCCCGCCGCCGCCGCCCCCGGCACCGCCGTCGCAGACGGTGATCCAACCGACGGTCGAGGTCGCGCCGGGTATCACCATTCCGGTTGGTCCACCCCAGACCATCACCGTGGCGCCACCGGGGCCGCCCGCGCCGGGCCTGCCGGCGCCAGGCCTGCCCGCGCCAGGCCCACCCGCTGACGTGCCCCAACCGGTGCCGTGACACCCCCGGTGACCGGGGCACGGACCGAGCGCGCCGACATATCGCCGCAACCGCTGGCCGCCGACCGGCGAAGCGCCGACAGTCGTGATTGCCCCAGCCGCAACGACGTTCTCGGCGCTGCGCTGGCGGGCGTGGTCGGGGGGCCGGTAGGCAGGCACGCGCTGATCGGACGGACCCGGTTCATGACTCCGCTGCGGGTGATGATCGTCTTCGCGCTGGTGTTCCTGGCGTTGGGTTGGTCGACGAAGGCGGCCTGCCTGCAAAGCACCGGAACCGGCACCGGCGATCAGCGGGTGGCGAACTGGGACAACCAGCGCGCCTACTACGAGCTGTGTTATTCCGACACCGTCCCGCTGTACGGGGCAGAGTTATTGAGCCAGGGCAAGTTTCCGTACAAGTCCAGCTGGATCGAGACCGACGGCAACGGCGCACCCCAGATCCGCTACGACGGCCAGGTCGCCGTCCGCTACATGGAATATCCGGTGCTGACCGGCCTGTATCAGTACCTGTCGATGGCGCTGGCCAAGACCTACACCACGGTGAGCAAGCTGGGTCTGGTCCCGGTGGTCGCCGAGGTGGTGATGTTCTTCAACTTCGCGGCCGTCGGGCTGGCGATGGCCTGGCTGGCCACCGTCTGGGCAACCTCAGGCTTGGCGGGGCGCCGGGTCTGGGACGCGGCACTGGTGGCGGCTTCGCCGTTGTTGATCTTCCAGATCTTCACCAATTTCGACGCTCTCGCAACGGCTTTCGCGATGGGCGGCCTGCTGGCGTGGGCCCGCCGAAAACCGTGGCTGGCCGGTCTGCTGATCGGCCTCGGTGCGGCGGCCAAGCTGTATCCGCTGCTACTGCTGGGACCGCTGCTGGTGCTGGGAATCCGGTCCGGACGTCTCGGTGGGGTAGCGCGCACCGCCGCAGGCGCGGTAGTGACCTGGGTAGCGGTGAATCTGCCGGTGGCAGTGCTGTTTCCGCGCGGCTGGTCGGAGTTCTTCCGGCTCAACACCCGTCGCGGCGACGACATGGACTCGCTGTACAACGTCGTGAAGTCGTTCACGGGCTGGCGCGGCTTCGATTCGTCGCTGGGCTTCTGGGAACCGCCGACGGTGCTCAACGCGGTGGTGACCGTGTTGTTCCTATCGTGCTGCGCGGCAATCACATACATCGCGTTCACCGCGCCGCAGCGGCCGCGGTTGGCGCAGCTGGCATTTCTGGTGGTGGCGGCGTTTCTGTTGACCAACAAGGTGTGGAGTCCGCAGTTCTCGTTGTGGCTGGTTCCGTTGGCGGTGCTGGCGCTGCCGCACCGCCGGATCCTGTTGGCGTGGATGACCATCGATGCGCTGGTCTGGGTGCCGCGGATGTATTACCTCTACGGCAACCCGAGTCGGTCGCTGCCCGAGCAGTGGTTCACCACGACCGTGCTGTTGCGTGATATCGCGGTGCTGGGTCTGTGTGTCCTGGTCATTCGGCAGATCTACCGTCCCGACGAGGATTTGGTGCGCTGGCAGGGCAGAGTCGACGACCCGGCGGGCGGGATATACGACTTGGCGCCTGATGCGGCGCCCAGCTGGTTGCCGAACTGGTTGTGCCCCAAGCCTTTTCATCGGCCGGCGGTTGCACGCGAAGACGACGCCGAACTCGCCGTGGCCGTCGGGAAGGCCTGATGCAGGTCGCCATTCCGGTGTTCCCCCGGTTCACGGCGCTGGATGCGGTGGGTCCCTATGAAGTGCTGCAACGCATCCCGTCGATCGAGGTGGTCTTCCTCGGGCACACGCGCGGGGAGATCCGCACCGAGAACGGCTTGCTCGGCGTCACCTGCGACGCAACCTTCGACGAAGTGAAGGCCCCCGATGTCGTCGTGGTGCCCGGCGGCATCGGCACCCGAACACTCGTCGGCGACGAAACACTCTGCGGCTGGCTGCAATCGGTGCATCCAGGCACCGAGTTCACCACCTCGGTGTGCACCGGTGCGCTGCTGCTGGCCGGTGCGGGCCTGCTGGACGGATTGACCGCGACGACGCATTGGCGCGCGGCCGAGGAACTGAATGCGCTGGGGGCGAGCTACGTGCCCGACCGGGTCGTCGAGCACCTGCCCCAACGCATCATCACCGCAGCCGGGGTGTCCAGCGGGATCGACATGGCGCTGCGGTTGGTGGAGTTGCTGGTGGACCGGGAGGCCGCGCAGGCCGCGCAACTGCTGATCGAGTACGACCCGCAGCCGCCGTTCGACTCCGGTTCGCTGGCCAAGGCCGACGAGGGGACCAGAGGCCGGGTGGCGGAGTTCCTGCGGTCCCGGAAGTGAATTTCCAGCCGAGCCGGTGATCCGGTAGCCTGGGGCGGTTGCCGACGCAGGCGACCCTCCTGCCACGGAACGTCCGTGGCCGCGCAGACCAGAGGAGGTGATGAGGTCCCTATGCGTCCATACGAAATCATGGTCATCCTCGACCCCACGCTCGACGAACGCACCGTCGCCCCGTCGCTGGAGACGTTTCTCAACGTCGTCCGCAAAGACGGCGGCACGGTCGAGAAGGTCGACATCTGGGGCCGGCGGCGGCTGGCGTACGAGATCGCCAAGCACGCCGAAGGCATCTACGTCGTCATCGACCTGAAGGCCGCCCCCGCCACGGTCTCCGAGCTGGACCGGCAGTTGAGCCTGAACGAGTCGGTGCTGCGCACCAAGGTGATGCGCACCGACAAGCACTAACTGTCGGATCTGCTGCGTACAGTCACTATGACTACTTGCCGGGCGGACTCAGGAGGAAATCATGGCTGGTGACACCACCATTACCGTCGTCGGAAACCTGACCGCTGATCCCGAGCTGCGGTTCACGCCGTCGGGTGCTGCCGTGGCCAACTTCACCGTCGCGTCGACACCGCGGATCTACGACCGGCAGAGCGGGGAGTGGAAGGACGGCGAAGCGCTGTTCCTCCGCTGCAACATCTGGCGCGAGGCCGCGGAGAACGTCGCCGAAAGCCTGACCCGCGGGTCGCGCGTGATCGTGACCGGGCGGCTCAAGCAGCGGTCCTTCGAGACCCGTGAGGGCGAGAAGCGCACCGTGGTCGAGGTCGAGGTCGACGAGATCGGGCCTTCGCTCAAGTACGCCACCGCCAAGGTCAACAAGGCCAGCCGCAGCGGCGGCGGCGGTTACAGCGGCGGTGGCGGCGGATCGCGGCAGTCGGCGCCCGCCCAGTCCGGTGGCTCCGGTGACGACCCGTGGGGCAGCGCCCCGGCCTCGGGTTCGTTCGGCGGCGGCGACGACGAACCACCCTTCTGATCCAGAGAACTTCGAAGCACGAGAACGGAAAGAACAACACTCATGGCCAAGTCCACCAAACGGCGCCCGGCTCCGGAAAAGCCGATCAAGGCACGCAAGTGCGTGTTCTGCGCCAAGAAGGACCAAGCGATCGACTACAAGGACACCGCGCTGCTGCGGACCTACATCAGCGAGCGCGGCAAGATCCGGGCCCGGCGGGTCACCGGCAACTGCGTCCAGCACCAGCGCGACATCGCGATCGCGGTGAAGAACGCCCGCGAGGTCGCGTTGCTGCCCTTCACCTCCTCGACGCGGTAGACACCGCGCCTGCAACGAAAGAACGCCAACGATGAAGCTGATTCTCACGGCTGACGTCGACCACCTCGGTGGCGTCGGCGACACAGTCGAAGTCAAGGACGGGTACGGCCGCAACTTCCTGCTGCCGCGTGGCCTGGCAATCGTCGCCTCGCGGGGTGCGCAGCGACAGGCCGACGACATCCGTCGGGCGCGCGAGACCAAAACGGTCCGCGACCGTGAGCACGCCGACGAACTCAAGACCGCCATCCAGGCCCTGGGCCCGGTGGCGTTGCCGGTGAAGACCGCCGGCGACAGCGGCAAGCTGTTCGGCTCGGTCACCGCCGGCGACATCGTGACCGCCATCAAGAAAGCCGGCGGCCCTAACCTCGACAAGCGGATCGTGCGGCTGCCCAAGGCGCACATCAAGTCCGTCGGTACGCACCCGGTTGTGGTGCACCTCCACCCCGAGGTCGACGTCGAGGTCTCCGTCGACGTCGTCGCCGACAGCTAATTCCGTAGCCTGCCCGGCGTGGCTCTGCGAGGCCATGCCGGGTTTTGCGCTGCGCCCGAAATTCCCCGCGCGGCTTCGTCGGTTGTCGCGCTGGCGAACAAATCCGAAGCCATTCGCCGGCCGGGGGCGTAACCGGCCATTTACTCAGCGAAAATCTGACTGAAAACCAACACGCCCGGCGCGATAACCTGCCCCGACACGCCGATGAGATTGTTGTCCACACGATTTCGTCAGCGTTGTATGGCGGTTAGCAGCAGTGATGTCGCAATAAGCCACATTGATCCACAGGTTCTCCACAGTCCGCTCAACATCGGCGTCGACGTATATGCACACACGATGCACAGCTTGATGAACAAGCTCTCTTTGACAGGTCGCCAGCAACGTTTACGTTCATCCCGGCGCCTTGGCCAAGCAGGCCATGAGGTGGGACGGGGGTGGGTGTCAGTGCCGTGACTTACGCTCTGGATGTACGGCTTTCGAATGTGTGTTCGGTAGTTGAGCGGAGAGGGTGAGGGCCCGTGGCTGTCGTCGATGACCTGCCGCATCCCGGTATGGATTCTCCAACGCCCAGTGAGGATTACGGACGCCAACCTCCGCAGGATCTCGTGGCCGAGCAGTCGGTGTTGGGCGGGATGCTGCTGAGCAAGGATGCGATAGCCGACGTCCTGGAGCGGTTGCGGCCTGGCGATTTCTACCGCCCGGCGCACCAGAACGTCTACGACGCGATCTTGGACCTGTACGGCCGTGGTGAACCGGCCGACGCGGTGACGGTGGCCGCCGAGCTCGATCGGCGCGGGCTGTTGCGCCGCATCGGCGGTGCGCTCTATCTGCACACCCTGATCTCGACGGTGCCGACGGCGGCCAACGCGGGCTACTACGCGACCATCGTCGCCGAGAAGGCGCTGCTGCGCCGGCTGGTGGAGGCCGGCACCCGCGTGGTGCAGTACGGCTATGCCGGTGCCGACGGTGCGGACGTCGCCGAGATCGTCGACCGCGCCCAGGCCGAGATCTACGAGGTGGCCGACCGGCGGACGTCGGAAGACTTTGTGCCGCTCGAGGATCTGCTGCAGCCGACGATGGACGAGATCGATGCGATCGCCTCCAACGGCGGCATCTCACGCGGCGTGCCGACGGGATTCACCGAGCTCGACGAGGTCACCAACGGGCTGCATCCGGGGCAGATGATCATCGTGGCGGCGAGGCCGGGCGTGGGGAAGTCGACATTGGGTCTGGATTTCATGCGATCGTGCTCGATCAAACACCGCATGGCCAGCGTTATCTTCTCGCTAGAAATGAGTAAGTCCGAGATCGTGATGCGACTGCTGTCGGCGGAAGCGAAAATCAAACTCGCTGATATGCGTTCGGGACGTATGAACGACGACGACTGGACACGATTGGCGCGGCGGATGAGCGAAATCAGCGAGGCGCCACTGTATATCGATGACTCGCCGAATTTGACCATGATGGAGATTCGTGCCAAAGCGCGCCGACTACGGCAAAAAGCCAACTTGAAACTTGTTGTGGTCGACTACCTGCAGTTGATGACCTCGGGCAAGAAGGTCGAGTCAAGGCAGATCGAAGTGTCCGAATTTTCAAGGCATCTTAAGCTTCTCGCCAAAGAGCTCGAAGTTCCTGTGGTGGCAATAAGTCAGCTCAATCGCGGTCCCGAGCAGCGCACCGATAAGAAGCCGATGCTGTCTGACCTTCGCGAGTCAGGCTCGCTCGAACAAGATGCGGATATGGTTATTTTGCTAAATCGTCCGGACGCATTTGAACGTGACGACCCACGCGGGGGAGAAGCGGATTTCATTCTCGCTAAACATCGCAATGGCCCGACCAAGACGGTGACGGTGGCTCACCAATTGCACCTGTCGCGATTTTCGAATATGGCGAGGTAGAAAGCGAACGGTGTCGAGATGCAACGGAAATTAACAAACGACACCTAGTTGTTTAACAAGTTGGTTAGCCGGTGAAACTAAATCCGCCGCCTCGGCGAAAGCTCCGAGTGCACGAACTAGCCCGCGAACTGGGCTGGACGTCTCGGCAGTTGCTCGCCGAGTTGTGTCGGCGCGGCGAGTTCGTGAAGTCGGCAGCTAGCCAGTTAGAGGCACCGGTCGTCCGCACCCTTCGGCGGTAGTTTGGGACCGTCAGCACAGGACAAGACGCGGACGCGAAGCTCAGCCCGGAGATGTATGGCCACTCGGCGGAGCCCGCGACTACCGAAGACGGCACAGAATTCGCTGATGAACTTGCGAAGGCTCGAACGCAATCGAAGGCCAAGGGCCAGAACAAGGTTGCACGATGGCATCCACCGATCCTGCAGGCGCTACTCGACGACGTCGTCGTTCCCCAGCGGCCAGAACATCTCGCCGCACCGACGAGTGGATACTTCGTGTCGGAATTGAAGAAGGCCGCAGGACTCAGCAAGCGGTGGGCTGAAGCACAACTGAACGGTCTTGGGGACGATGAGTCTTTAGTAATCAAATGGATCCGGCTCAGCGATGGTCAGCGTCCAGACATTGCTGTCGAACTAGCAGGTTGTGGTATTCGTCCGGACGAGGCGGCCCTCTGCTTCGGATCGCGAAGTCGGTGCACCTGCGGAAGCTGAACTCGCTCATCGAGAAAAGGGTTGCCCGAGTAGTTGGCCCGCGGCTGATCCACAGCACTATCGTGCCGTGGAGGTCTTTGCAGCGGGTGAGCCTCACAACAAGGCTTTTCTCCGCCGCAATAAAACTGCCAATGCGACTGCAAGCAAGCTTCTTGAGCCGTACAGTTCGGCCCGAAGACGCAGCTTCGGAAGCTGTTTCGCGCTAGCACGCTGAGCTGAGTTGGGAGCCTTGAATGGCATCTTTCGTATTCCTCACCCCGGACGCCGTCGTCGCAGCGTCGCAGAATTTGGCTGGCGTCGAGTCGGCGATCGGCGCAGCCAACGCAGCGGCGGCGAGATCAACTCTTCACATAGCGGCTGCGGCTCAGGACGAGGTGTCGGCGGCCATCTCTGCGTTGTTTGGCGCCCACGCTCAGGATTATCAGGCTGCCGCTGGTCAAGCGAAGCTGTTCCACGAGCGGTTCGTGGGGACGCTGACATCGAACGCATGGCTATATGCGGCCGCAGAGGCAGCCAACGCCACACCCTTTCAGTCGTTGGAGCAGGCTTTCCTGTCGTTGGTCAACGCTCCTTCCTATGCGATTTTCGGGCGCCCGCTGATCGGTGACGGCACCAACGGCGCGGCAGGGACCGGGCAGGCCGGCGGGGCCGGCGGCATCTTATTCGGCAGCGGCGGCCGCGGTGGGTCAGGTGCAGCGGGAGCCACCGGCGGGGTCGGCGGCAACGCCGGGCTGTTCGGAAACGGCGGAGCGGGCGGGGCCGGCGGATCAGCTGAAACCCTCGGCGGTACTGGCGGTGCCGGCGGTCGAGGTGGCTCAGGCGGATGGTTGGGCGGCTTCGGTGGGGCAGGTGGGGCCGGCGGTGTCGGCGGCGCAGCGGGACCTCTGATTGCTGCGGGAACCGGAGGCATTGGTGGCGCAGGTGGCACTTCGCGGGCGCCGCTGTTGTGGGCTGGCGGGGCGGGCGGCGCTGGTGGAGCCGGCGGCGCTGGTATGGCCGGCAACATCGCCTCAAGCGCCGGTGGGACAGGCGGGAGCGGAACCGCCGGTGGCCTTGGTGGGGTTGGCGGAGCCGGCGGTAGTGGCTTCGGATTGTTCAGCCACGGTGGTGCCGGCGGTGTCGGCGGTAGCGGCGGGACCGGCGGGGGCGGGGGCGTCGGAGGTAGCGGTGCCAGCGGCGCCGTAAGCGGAGGCATTGGTGGTGATGGCGGGGGCGGCGGCGCCGCTGGCGCCGGCGGTGCGGGTGGGAGCGGCGGATTCTTCGGGGCGCACGGGGCGCACGGGGCCGCCGGTAACGGCGGTAGCGGCGGTAGTGGTGGAAGCGGCGGTGCGGGCTATGACGCGGGCACCGACCCGCTAGCGGTGCCCGGCGCATCTGGCGGCCAGGGTGGTCAAGGCGGCAACGGAGGAACCGGCGGAAATTCCGGAACCGGCGGCACGGCGGGCGCCGGCGGCAACTCTGGTGCTGGGGGTGGCGGCGGCAACGGCGCCGCCGGCGCGGCAGGTACGGCGGTGGTGACCACGGGCGGCATCGGCGGCAACGGCGGGGCGGGCGGTAACGCCGGTACCGCGGGAGTGGCTGGCAGCGGCGGTAATACCGGCAGCGCCGGTAACTCCGGCAACGGTGGCATCGGCGGGAGTGGTGGAAGCGGCGGTGCGGGCTATGACGCGGGCACCGACCC